>NZ_JARGEE010000520.1:0-5651 GCF_033794485.1 Streptomyces sp. MB09-02B | reverse complement strand
AACCAGGTTTGGTATAGGGGGGAGGGGAGGGGGCGGTGCGGCCGCTTCGAGGCGGGCGCACAGGCGTTCCCAGACGGCGGCGACCTCGTCCTCGTCGTACTGGCGGAGCACGTTCGCCGCCCGGATGAGGGTCGGGCGGCCCGGTACGGGTACCTCGAAGCCGCCGTGCCGGAAGGTCAGGCCCTCGCACGCGTAGGGCTTGGCCGCAGTGACCCTGGCCGGGTCGATCTCGACGCCGACGACCTGGGTGCGGGGTGCCGCCGTGCGGAGGCGGTGGAGCAGTTCGACGGCGGTCCAGGGGGCGGCGCCGTAGCCGAGGTCGACGGCGAGGGGGGTGTCGGCGCGACGGAGTGTGGCACCGTGCGTCGCCGCGATCCAGCGGTCCATGCGGCGCAGCCGGTTGGGGTTGGTGGTGCCGCGCGTCACGGTGCCGACTGGTCTTGCCATGAGGTGAGCGTATGTCGGCCTCCCGGGGCCGTGTTCCCGGCGTGCTCCACTCCCCATGCGCTCGAACGGTTGAGCGAAGCTCGGTAATAATTGTGCAAAGGGGAAATGGAACAGCCTCCTCCGGTGTTCCCCCTCCCGAGAGGGACCCCATGCCCTCCCAACGGCATGCCCGGAGCGAGGAGGAACGCCACGTGAGCCACTACGTCAGCAGGCTCGGGCGACGCTCCCCGGCCGGCGCGGGGCGGCTGCGGCTGCACCGGAAGCCCCGCCGGGTCGCGATGCTCTCGGTGCACACGTCACCGCTGCACCAGCCCGGCACGGGCGACGCGGGCGGGATGAACGTCTACATCGTGGAACTGGCGCAGCGGCTGGCCGCCCACGGCATCGAGGTGGAGATCTTCACGCGGGCCACGACCGGCGCCCTGCCCCCCAGGGTCGAGCTGGCGCCCGGCGTCCTGGTCCGGCACGTGGACGCGGGCCCGTACGAGGGGCTGGCCAAGGAGGAACTCCCGGCCCAGCTCTGCGCCTTCACGCACGGGGTGATGCAGGCCTGGGCGGGCCACCGCCCCGGCCACTACGACCTGGTCCACTCGCACTACTGGCTCTCCGGGCACGTCGGCTGGCTCGCCGCCGAACGCTGGGGCGTCCCCCTGGTGCACGCCATGCACACGATGGCCAAGGTCAAGAACGCCGCGCTCGCCGCCGACGACACCCCCGAACCCGCCGCCCGCGTCATCGGCGAGACCCAGATCGTCCGCGCCGCCGACCGCCTCATAGCGAACACGGCCGAGGAGGCCGACGAACTCGTACGCCACTACGAGGCCGACCCGGCCAAGGTCGCCGTCGTCCACCCGGGCGTCAACCTCGACCGTTTCCGTCCCGCCGACGGCCGCGCCGCGGCGAGGGCCCGGCTCGGTCTGCCCCCGGACGCCCTGGTCCCCCTCTTCGCCGGCCGTATCCAGCCCCTGAAGGCCCCTGACGTCCTCCTCCGCGCCGTCGCCGTCCTCCTCGCCGAGCGCCCCGAGCTGCGGTCGAGGATCGTCGTGCCGGTGGTCGGCGGCCCGAGCGGCAGCGGGCTCGCCAAGCCGGAGGGGTTGCAGAAGCTGGCCGCGCGGCTCGGCATCGCCGACGTCGTACGGTTCCGGCCGCCCGTCGGGCAGGAGCAGCTCGCGGACTGGTTCCGGGCGGCGTCCGTGCTGGTCATGCCGTCGTACAGCGAGTCCTTCGGGCTGGTGGCCATCGAGGCGCAGGCGGCCGGTACGCCGGTGCTGGCGGCCTCGGTCGGCGGCCTCCCGGTCGCCGTGCGGGACGGGGAGACGGGGTTCCTGGTCCAGGGCCACGATCCCGCCGCGTACGCGCGCGTACTGCGCGATTTCGCCGACGCCCCCGACCTGCCGGCCCGGATGGGCGCGGCCGCCGCCCGCCACGCCGAGTCCTTCGGCTGGGACACCTCGGCCACCGCCACCGCGGACGTGTACACGGCGGCCATGCACGACCACCGCCGCCACGGGCTGCGAGCCCACTACGGCTGAGCCCACCTTCCCCGGGGCCGCCCCTGGCGAAGGCCTCCGCGCGGCTCCCCCGCCGGCCCGCTCGTACCGGCGGGTACCCTCGCCCCATGGCTGACGAAGCGTCGATCATCGAGCAGGTCCTCAACGAGGCCGAGCTGGAGTGGGAGAGCCCAGACCCCGGCTCCTACGTCGTGAAACTCCCCGGCACCCGCAAGCTCTCGACGACCGTCTCCCTCATCGTCGGCCGGCACTCCCTCTCCCTCAACGCCTTCGTGATCCGCCACCCCGACGAGAACGAGGCGGGCGTCCACCGCTGGCTCCTGGAGCGCAACCTCAAGCTGTACGGCGTGAGTTACGCCGTCGACCCGCTCGGCGACATCTACGTCACCGCCCGCTTGCCGCTCTCCGCCGTCACCCCCGAGGGTATCGACGGCCTCCTCGGCCAGGTCCTGGAAGCGGCCGACGGCGCCTTCAACACCCTCCTGGAACTGGGCTTCGCCTCGGCGATCCGCAAGGAGTACGCCTGGCGCGTCTCACGCGGCGAACCGACCCGCAATCTGGACGCGTTCAGCCATCTGACCCGAGACGTGGCGGCCGACCGTTCCGGTAACGGCCAGGGGTGACCCCCACCCACCGCCTGAAGTGCCGCGTCAGGTGCGCCTGGTCGTAGAATCCGGCCACCGCCGCCGCCTCGCTCGGCCGCATACCTTCCAACAGCAGCCGCCTGGCTCGCTCCACCCGCCGGGACATCAGGTACTGGTGCGGCGCGATCCCGAAGGCCGCGCCGAAAGCCCGTACGAGATGCGCGGGGTGGGCCTGGACCGTCCCCGCGGCCTCCTCCAACGTGATCCCGTCCGCGACCCGCTCGTCGAGGAGTTCGCGGAGCCGATGCGCGACGGTACGACCGCCGGGAGCGGTCCCGGACGTGCGCCCCGCCGCGCCCCCCGACGTGGGCGTCGGCCGCAGATGTCCCCGCAACCGTTCCCCGACCAGCGCCAGCCGGCTCTCCGCCTCCCACTCGTCGCCCGGGCGCGCGAGCGCCGCGTGCAACTGCCCCACCCGCCGCCGCAGTACGGGATCCCGCAGGTCAGGCCCGTCGACCGCCGCCCCCACCAGGCTCGCGTCCAGCGCGGCCAGGGGCCCGTCCGGGTCCAGGTACAGCACCCGCTTCCGGAATCCCCGCTCCGTCACCGGCGCCCCGTTGTGCGGCACGAACGGCGGCAGCAACGACACCGTGTCGTGAGGCGTCCCGTGTTCATGCCGGTCCAACTCGTACCGCACGGCCCCGTCGTCCACGATCAGCAGCGTCCACACGTCGTGCACATGCATCGGGTACGCGTACTCCGTGTAGTGCGCGTGGAAGACCTCGACGACACCGGGCACGCGCGGCCGCCAGGCGGTGACGTCACGCCGGGGGGAATCGGATGTCCGAGGGGAGCCGGATGTCCGAGAGGTGCCTGATGTCCGAGGGGAGTCGGATGTCCGAAGGGAGCCGGATGTCTGAGGGGAACCGGACCGCTGGGTACCCATGCAAAGAACGTACAAGACGGGGTCGTCCGGCGATCGGCAGTCTCATCCCATGAACAGCGACACGCTCGACGAGGCCTCCGGCGCGACCGCCGTGCCCTCCGTGGGTACGCCCCCCATGCGCTTCGACACCAAGATCGCCGTCCTCCTCCGCGACGACCTCGCGACCTGGCAGCGCCTCAACGTCACGTCCTTCCTGGTCAGCGGCATCGGCCAGAGGATCCCCGAGGTGATCGGCGAACCGTACGAGGACGCCGACGGGGTGGCCTACCTCCCGATGTTCCGGCAGCCGGTCCTCGTCTTCGAGGCCACGAAGGAGGTCCTGAAGGCGGCGCACGCGCGCGTACTGTCCCGAGCCCTCCCTCGCGCGCTCTTCACGTCCGACCTGTTCGCCACCGGCAACGACCGCGACAACCGGGCAGCCGTACGGTCCGTCGCGACGGGGGAGCTGGACCTGGTGGGGTTGGCGGTCTACGGCCCGCGCAACGGGGTGGACAAGGTGGTGAAGGGGGCGCGGATGCACCCGTGAGCCCGTCACGGAGGTCTCGGTGCTTCTCGGGTGCCTCTCGGGAGGAGGCCGCTGCCGCCTACTCAGACCGAACCGGCGGCCTCACCCACGACGGCTTGCCCCCCGGTGACCGACTTCTCGACGACCGACTCCTTGACGACCGACTCCTTGACGACCGGCTTCGCGACGACCGACTCGTCGACGACCGGCTTCGCGCCGACTGGCTCCCCGCCGCCCGGCTGCTCCACCGGTACGGCGACAACCTGAGCATCAGCCCCACCCCCACCCCCACCACCAGCCCCGTCCTCCGATTCCGGCATCCGACGCATCAGCGCCCAGTACCCGGCCCCCGCCACGGTCCCGATCACCGCGCACGCCCCCCACAGCCACTCCGCGCCCCACCGGTCGATGACGACGCCGGACATCAGCGGAGCGACCAGCGCGGCGACGGACCACGACATCGTGTACATGCCCTGGTAACGGCCGCGCCCCTGGGCGGGCGAGAGGCGGACGACGACACCGGTCTGCGTCGGCGCGTTGACGATCTCGGCGAGGGTCCAGACGCAGACGGTGAGGGCGAAGACCCCGATCGACCCGGCGAAGGCGGTGAGGCCGAAGCCGTACCCGGCGAGCACGGACGAGACCACGAGCAGGCGCCCCGGGTCCCGGTGCTCGACGAACCGGGTGACCGGGATCTGCAGGGCGACGATCAGCACCCCGTTGACGGCGATGGCGAGACCGTAGTCCGCCGGTGTGAAGCCCGCCTCGCCCATCGCGACCGGAAGCCCCACGGACCCCTGCTGGAAGATCAGCGCGACGAGGAAGGACAGCCCGACGACGCCCATGAACCGCCCGTCGCGGACTACGGTCCCGAGCCCGACCGCGTCCGTGGCGCCGGCCTTCCCCAGCGCAGTCCCGCTCTCCGGCCGGGACTCCGGCAGCTTCAGGAAGACGAGGATCGCGCAGGTCAGCGTCATCCCGGCCTCGATCAGGAATCCGGCGCGATAACTGACCTCGGCGATGAAGCCGGCGGCCATGGAGGAGACGGCGAAACCGAGGTTGATGGCCCAGTAGTTGAGGGAGAACGCGCGGACGCGGTCCTCGGGCCGGACGATGTCCGCCATCATCGCCTGCACGGCCGGGCGGGACGCGTTGCTGGCGGCGCCGACGAGGAAGGCGACGGCTGCGATCGCGACGGGATCCCGCACGAAACCGAGCAGCGCGACCGACAACGCTGTCGAGACCTGCGCGACGAGCAGCGTGGGCCGCCGCCCGAGCCGGTCGGCCATGACCCCGCCGCCGAGCGACGAGACGACGCCGCCGAGCCCGTGCAGCGAGGCGACGAGCCCGGCGTACGAGGCGGAGTACCCGCGGTCCAGTGTCAGGTACAGCGCCATGAAGGTCGCGACGAAGGCGCCGAGGCGGTTCACCAGGGTGCTGGTCCACAGCCACCAGAACTCGCGGGGCAGCCCCGACACCGTTTCCCGAACGGCACGTCTGGCAGCGACGAGCGGCATGGACTCCCCCGTGGACGTAAGCGGCTAAAGCAGTGAACACAACTTACGAACGCGAACGAGAAGGGAGCCACCCAATTAACAACCCCAGTCAACTGTCGAGGACACACGCCGACGGGACGGGGATGGGAACGACGGGGGCGG
>NZ_JARGEE010000051.1:0-31514 GCF_033794485.1 Streptomyces sp. MB09-02B | reverse complement strand
GGGACTTCACCGGGCCCGGACGGAGACCGTGGCCGAGCCGTCGATCGCTACGTTTCATATAGCGCAACCATCATCGCTATGAGCAACGACGACCAAACTGTCTCCTTGAGGACACCCACTGTCAAGAGGTTGGTCGCGCCGACTTGCCCGCTCCCCGGCGACGCCCCCCCTTCCCTCGCCGGGAAGGTCCGTGCGAGCATGCGGGCGACCGGTTCCGGCCATGGTCACCGCACTCGGCGAAGACCTCGGAACCGCCGGGGGCGGCTGCGTATAGTTGCACCATGAGCAACTACGCGGCAGAGGGCGCAACAACGGGTCCCGCGGTGAACGGTGTTCAGTCCGTCGACCGTGCCATCAGCGTCCTGGAGATCCTCGCCCGGCGCGGCGAGGCCGGTGTCAGCGAGGTCGCCGCCGAGATCGACGTCCACAAGTCGACCGCCTTCCGGCTCCTCGGGGCGCTGGAGGCACGCGGCTTGGTCGAGCAGACGGCCGAGCGGGGCAAGTACCGGCTCGGCTTCGGCATCGTGCGGCTCGCCGGCGCCATAACGGGCCGCCTCGACATCACGCAGCAGGGCCGGCAGGTCTGCGAGCGGCTCAGCGAGGAGATCGGCGAGACCGTCAACATCGCCGTGCTCCAGGAGCACTACGCGGTCAACCTCCACCAGGTGCGCGGTCCGGGCGCGGTCGGCACCCACAACTGGGTCGGCCAGCTCACCCCCGTGCACGCCACGTCCAGCGGCAAGATCCTGCTGGCCCACCTCCCGGAGCGGGAGCGGGCCCAGGTGCTGGAGGCGTCGGGGCTGCGCAAGCTGACGCCGCACACACTGACGGCCAGGACGAAGCTGGAGAAGGCTCTCACCGAGGCGCGCGAACTCGGCTACGCGGTCACGCTGGAGGAGCTGGAGATCGGACTGCACGCCATGGCGGCGCCGATCCGCTCCCGCGAGGGCGAGGTCATCGCCGCGCTCAGCGCCTCCGGCCCGGCCTACCGTTTCACGGAGGAACGCATTCGCGAGCTCGTGCCCGTACTGACGCGGGGCGCCGAGGAGATCAGCCGCAGGATGGGACATCTGGGGTGAGCGCCACGCGCGCCGCTCACCCCAGCGGCGACCGCGCCGCCACCGCCGCCTCGGCGCCCCAACGGGCCGTCACCCGTACCGCGTCCAGCGTCGAGGCGACGTCGTGCACCCGCAGGCACCAGGCGCCCTGTGCGGCGGCGAGCACGGACACGGCGGTGGTCGCGGCGTCGCGCTCCCGCGCCGGACGCGGCTGTCCCGTCGTCGGGTCCGCCAACAGCCGCCCCAGGAACGCCTTGCGGGACGCGCCCACCAGCACGGGACGGCCCAGCGCGCGAACCTCCCCGAGCCGCCCCAGCAACTCCCAGTTGTGCTCGGCCTCCTTGGCGAAGCCCAGGCCGGGGTCGACGATCAGCGCACCGGGCGGGACGCCCGCCTCCAGGGCCGCGTCGATCCTCAGCCGCAGTTCGTGGAGCACGTCGCCGACGACGTCGCCGTAGACGGCGTTCGCCTGCATCCCGGCGGAGTGTCCCCGCCAGTGCATCAGCACGTACGGCACCCCCGCCCGGGCCATCAGGGGCAGCATCGCAGGGTCGGCGAGGCCCCCCGACACGTCGTTGACCAGCCGCGCGCCCGCGTCCAGCGCACGGGCTGCGACCTCGGCCCGCATCGTGTCGACGCTGACGACCGCGCCCGCCGCCGTGAGGTCACGGACCACGGGCAGCACCCGCCGCAACTCCTCCTCGACGGGCGGGCGCACCGCACCGGGGCGGGTCGACTCGCCGCCGACGTCCACGATGTCCGCGCCCTGCTCCAGCAGGGCTCGGCCATGCGCCACGGCCGCGTCGGCGGCGTACGACAGCCCGCCGTCGGAGAACGAGTCCGGCGTGACGTTCACGACGCCCATCACCAGCGTGCGTCCGGGCCTCGGCAGCCCGGGCGGGTGCAGGTCCGGCGTGCCCGGGTGCGACGAGGTGGTGGGGGCGTGGGCCGTGACGGTCACGGGTGTCCGACTTTCGACGCGCTGACAGGGACTCGCATGGCTCAGACGTGCTCCGTCGCCGCGTCGAGCAGCCAGTCGGCCAGATAGCCGGCGAACGACGAACGGACCAGGACCCAGAAGCCGGCGCTGGGCTCCTCGCGCGCGACCAGGACGACCTGGGTACGGGCCAGGGTCGTCTGGGCGCAGCGCCCGGGACCGAAGGCCCTCGGGTGCAGGTCCAGCGCGCAGCCGTGGGCCAGCAGGTCGCGGGCGGCGGCGCCCGCGACGAGGACCGTGGTGCGCTGCGCGGACACGTCGGTGACGGAGACCGGCTCCTCTCCGGCGGCCTCCCGGATCCGGCCCTCCAGCTCGCGGGCGCCGCCCGGCGGCCCCACGAGCAGCCACTCGTCGGGCCCGAGCCACAGCGCGGTCAACTCCCCCGCACGGGTGACGGTCTCGGGCTCCAGCGGCAGCGGGAGGCCCAGCGCGAGGCCGACGGCGTCCGCCGCCGCCCCCTTGGCGTCGAGGCGTACGTCGAGCTGGGTCAGGAAGGGCAGTTCGGCCAGCCGGAGCGCGCCGCCGGAGGCACGGGTGGCGGCGGCCAGCCGGTCGGCGGCCCCGGCGAGCGGGCTGCGGGGCCGGGAGGTCAGGGCGGTGTCAGCCATCGCGGCGGGCTCCCTCGGGGTCGTAGAGGACGGGGCTCGCGACGGTCACGGGGACCAGTCGGTCGCCCACGGGGGCGTACAGCCGCTCGCCGATGCGGTCCCGGCCGCCCTTGACCAGGGCGAGCGCGAAGGTCCGGCCGAGGGCGGCGCTGCGGTAGCTGGAGGTGACATGGCCGAGCATCGGGACGGGCGGGGCCGGCAGCACGCTGTCGGCGACCAGGTGGGTGCCCTCGGGGAGGAAGTCGCCCGGGTCCTCGGGGAGGAGGCCGACCAGGTGCTTGCGGTCGGGCCGGACGGTGTCGGGGCGGGTGTAGGACCGCTTGCCGATGAAGTCCGACTTCTTCTTCGAGACGACCCAGTTCATCCCGAGGTCCTGCGGGGTGACGGTGCCGTCGGTGTCCTGGCCGATGATCGGGTAGCCCTTCTCGGCGCGCAGGACGTGCATGGTCTCGGTGCCGTACGGGGTGATGCCGTACGGGGTGCCGGCCTCGTAGAGCGCCTCCCAGAGGGTCAGGGCCTCCCACGGCGAGACGTTGATCTCGTAGGCGAGTTCACCGGAGAAGCTGATCCGGCAGACCCGGGCCTCGATGCCCGCGACGGTCGTCTCGCGCCAGGCCATGAACGGGAAGTCCTCGTTGGCGACGGCCAGTCCGGGTGCGAGGGAGCCGATGACCTCACGGGACTTCGGGCCGACCAGCGCGACCGTGGCCCACTGCTCGGTCACCGAGGTGCAGTGCACCTTCAGCTCGGGCCACTCCGTCTGGAGCCACTCCTCCATCCAGTCGAGCACGGTGGCGGCGTTGCCGGTCGTCGTGGTGACCAGGAAGCGGTCCTGGGCCACACGGATGACCGTGCCGTCGTCGAAGACCATGCCGTCCGGGCGGCACATGACGCCGTAGCGGATCATGCCGACCTTCAGGGTGCTCATCATGTTGGTGTAGAGCAGGTCGAGGAAGACCCCGGCGTCCGGGCCCTGGACGTCGATCTTGCCGAGGGTGGAGGCGTCCATGAAGCCCACGCCCTCGCGGGTCGCGGCGCACTCGCGGAGTACGGCGGTCTCCATGTCCTCGCCGTCCTGGGGGTAGTACCAGGGGCGCTTCCACTGGCCGACGTTCTCGAACAGCGCGCCGTGCCCGACGTGCCACTCGTGCAGGGCGGTCGTCCGGACCGGGTCGCTGAGCACGCCCCGGTCGCGGCCCGCGAGGGCGGCGAAGGAGACCGGTGTGTACGGCGGGCGGAAGGTGGTCGTACCGAGGGAGGAGACGTCCACGCCGAGGAGTTCGGCGACGACCCCGCTCGCCAGCACTCCGGAGGTCTTGCCCTGGTCGTTGGCGGTGCCGGCCGTGGTGTACCGCTTGGTGTGCTCCACCGAGCGCAGGCCGGCGCCGGTCGCCCGCTCCAGGTCGGCCACCGTGACGTCGCGCTGGAGGTCGACGAACCGGGGGGCGTCCGAGTCGCCCGGGACGACGTACACGTGCATCGGCGGCGTCGGGGCCGGCTGCGCGGCCACCGCCGGGAGGCGGGGCTCCTCGGACGTGTACCCCTCGGCCTCGATCGCGCGGGCACCGGCGGCGGCACCCTGGGCGAGGACACCGGCGGTGTCGAAGAGACCGCTCGCGCTGCCCACGACCTCGACGGCCTGGCGGCCGGTGTCGGGCACGAAGGAGCCCAGTGTCTCGTCGTGGCGCAGCTTGCCGCCGGACTGGCTGAACAGGTGCGCCGCCGGGTTCCAGCCGCCGGAGACCAGCAGCAGGTCGGCGGCGAACTCGCGCTGTCCGGCGGACCGGCCGTACGGGGCGACGCCGACGGCGGTGAGGCGGGGGTCGCCCTCGGTGCCGGTGACGGCGTGTCCGGCGAGGACCTCGATGCCGGCGGCCCGGGCGCGTTCGGCCCACTCCCCCGGTGCGGGGCGGGTGTCGACGATCGCGGTGATGTCCAGGCCCGCCGAGGCGAGGTCCAGGGCCGCCGCGTAGGCGCTGTCGTTGGTGGTGAGGACGACCGCGCGGCGGCCGGGCAGGGCGCCGTGGCGGTTGACGTGGGTGCGCGCCGAGGAGGCCAGCATCACGCCGGGGCGGTCGTTGTCCGCGAAGGCCAGGGAGCGTTCGTGGGCGCCGGTCGCGAGGACGACGCGGCGGGCACGGATGCGCCAGACGCGTTCCCGGGAGACGTTGTCGGGGGCCGCGCCGCCGAGGTGGTTGGTGCGGCGCTCGACGGCGAGGAGGTGGTTGTCGTCGTAGTAGCCGAAGACGGTGGTGCGGCGCAGGACGCGGACCTCGGGGGCGGCGTCGAGCAGGGCGGCCGTCTCGCCCACCCAGTCGAGGTGTTCGGCGGTGCCGAGGAGGCTGCCGCCGGGTTCGGGCTGGTCGTCGGCGAGGATGACGCGGGCGCCGCTGTTCGCCGCCGCGGCGGCGGCCGCGAGGCCGGCCGGGCCCGCGCCCACGACCAGGAGGTCGCAGTGGGCGTGTACGGCGTCGTAGCGGGCGGGGTCGGGTTCGGTGGCGAGGCGCCCCTGGCCGGGGAGGCTGGTGGCGACCAGGCCGTCGTAGAGCTCGACGGTGGTCGCGGGGAGCATCGGCTCGGGGAAGGGTTCCTCGATCTGGATGACCGCGTTGGGCTCTTCCACGCCGGCGGAGAAGATGCCGCGGGGGCGGCCGAGTTTGATGCTGGTGCCGGCTTCGATGACGCCGTTGGCGAGGAGGGCGGAGGCGAGGGTGTCGCCTCGGTGGCCCTGGTACTCGGTGCCGTCGAAGGTGAAGGTGAGGGGGGTGTCGCGGTCGATGCGGCCTCGGGTGGGGTGGCGGAACGGTTGGGTTGTCTCGCCCCCGCCGCCCCTACCCGTCCCGTCCTCGAGGGGCTGCGCCCCTGCGACCCCGTTGCTGGGGGCTGCGCCCCCAGGCCCCCCTTCGGCCTGAACGGCCTCGTTCTCAAACGCCGGACGGGCTGAGGGGGCCGGGCTCGGCTCGGAAGTGGCCGATCCCGACTGCTGCTCGGCGACCGGACGGGCTGACAGCACAGGCCTCGGCTCCGGGGTCGGCGGGCGTTCCTCTCCCGCGCGGTAGACCGACAGGATCTCGTTCGTGGACGTGTCGCGGACCGCGTTGAACCAGCGGCGGCAGCCCGCCACGTGGCTCCAGCGTTCGGCGAAGGGGCCCTTGGTGTTGTCGCGGAAGAAGAGGTAGCGGGCCCACTCCTCGTCCGTGAGGGCGGAGGGGGTCTCGGGGTAGGCCACGTGGGCCTGGCCGCCGTAGTGGAACTCGGCCTCGTCGCGGGGCCCGCACCACGGGCAGGTGATGAGCAGCATGGTTGGGCTCCCTAGTGGGCCACCGCGGCCGCGCCGTGCTCGTCGACGAGCGCGCCGGTGGTGAAACGGTCGAGCGAGAAGGGGGCGTTGAGGGCGTGCGGGGTGTCGTGGGCGATGGTGTGGGCGTAGACCCAGCCGACGCCCGGGGTGGCCTTGAAGCCGCCCGTTCCCCAGCCGCAGTTGAGATAGAGGTTGTCGACGGGGCTGAGCCCGACGATCGGCGAGGCGTCGGGGCTGACGTCGACGATGCCGCCCCAGGTGCGCAGGACGTGCGCGCGGGCGAAGACCGGGAAGAGCTCCAGGGCCGCGGCCATCTGCTCCTCGATGATGTGGAAGGCGCCGCGCTGGGTGTACGAGTTGTACGCGTCGATGCCCGCGCCCATCACCAGCTCGCCCTTGTGCGCCTGGCTGACGTACACATGGACGGCGTTGGACATCACGACCGTGGGGTGCACCGGCTCCAGGAGTTCGGAGACCAGGGCCTGCAACGGGTGGCTCTGGACCGGGAGTTGGATCCCCGCCATGGCGGCGAGGACCGAGGTGTGGCCCGCCGAACAGAGCGCGACCTTGCCGGCCGCGATACGGCCCCGGGTGGTGCGGACGCCGACGACGCGGTTGTCGACCACGTCGAGGCCCGTGACCTCGCAGTTCTGGATGATGTCGATCCCGGCCGCGTCGGCGGAGCGGGCCAGGCCCCAGGCCACGTGATCGTGCTTGGCGATGCCCGCGCGCGGCTGGTAGGTGGCTCCCAGGACCGGGTAGCGCACGTCCTGGGAGATGTTGACGATGGGGCAGACGTCCTTGACGCCGTCGGCGTCGAGCCACTCCGCGTCCACGCCGTTGAGGCGGTTGGCCTCCACGCGGCGCACGCTGTCGCGGACGTCCTGCAGGCTGTGCGCGAGGTTCAGCACACCACGCTGGGAGAAGAGGATCGGGTAGTCGAGCTCCTCCTCCAGTCCCTCCCAGAGCTTGAGGGCGTGCTCGTAGATGCCGGCGCTCTCGTCCCACAGGTAGTTCGAGCGGATGATCGTGGTGTTGCGGGCCATGTTGCCGCCGCCGAGCCAGCCCTTCTCCAGCACCGCGACATTGGTGATGCCGTGGTTCCTGGCCAGGTAGTGGGCGGTGGCCAGGCCGTGTCCGCCGCCGCCGACGATCACCACGTCGTACGACTTCTTCGGCTCGGGATCGCGCCACAGCCACTCGGGGTGCTCGGGGAGGTCGGCGCCGGGGGTGCGGGGGCTCATCGGACGTCTCCCTCTGGTGAGAGGTGCGGGTGCTGCGGGTACGGGGGGACGTGCGCGTTCATACGGCGGTGGCGTTCCTCTCGGCGGCCTCGACGACGTTGGCCAGCAACATCGCGCGGGTCATGGGGCCCACCCCGCCGGGCATCGGCGCGATCCAGCCGGCGACCTGGGCGGCGTCCGGGTGGATGTCGCCGACCAGGCCCTGGTCGGTGCGGGTGATGCCGACGTCCAGGACGGCCGCGCCGGAGCGCAGCATGTCCTTGGTGATCAGCCCGGGTGAGCCGGCCGCCGCGATGACGATGTCGGCCTCGCGGGTGTGCCAGGCCAGGCCCTTGGTGCCGGTGTGGCACAGGGTCACGGTGGCGTTCTCGGAGCGGCGGGTGAGCAGCAGGCCGATGGGACGGCCGACCGTGATGCCCCGGCCTACCACGCAGACCCGGGCGCCGGCGAGCGGTACGTCGTGGCGGCGCAGGAGTTCGACGATGCCGCGCGGCGTGCAGGGCAGCGGGGCGTCGACGCCGAGGGTGAGCCGGCCGAGGTTGACGGGGTGCAGTCCGTCGGCGTCCTTGGCCGGGTCCATGCGTTCCAGTACGGCGTTGGCGTCGAGGTGGCGGGGCAGCGGAAGCTGGACGATGTAGCCGGTGCAGGCCGGGTCGGCGTTCAGCTCGTCGATGACGTCCTCGACCTGCTGCTGGGTGGCGTCGGCGGGCAGGTCGCGGCGGATGGAGGCGATGCCGACCTGGGCGCAGTCGCGGTGCTTGCCGGCGACGTAGGCGTGGCTGCCGGGGTCCTCGCCGACGAGGACGGTGCCGAGGCCCGGCGGGCGGCCGCCGGTGGCGGTCAACTTGGCCACGCGCTCCGTGAGTTCGCGGCGGATGTCGGCGGCGGTCGCCTTGCCGTCGAGCAGCTGTGCGTTCACCGGCGGTGTTCCTTCCCTCTGCGGTCGTGGCCGGGTGTCAGCCACGGAGGCGGGACATGGTGGGGTCGAACAGGGGCTCCTCGGTGACGACGGCCTCGACGCGCTGGTCGAAGTAGCCGATGTGCAGCACGGTCCCGGGTGCCGTGAGTTCCGTCGGGAGCCAGGCGTAGGCGATGCCCTTGCCGATGGTGTAGCCGTAGGCGGCGCTGGTGACGTAGCCGACGGGGCGGTCGCCGTCGAGGACGGGTTCCTTGCCCATGACGACCGACCGGGGGTCGTCGATGACGAGGCAGCTCAGCTTGCGCCGCACGTTCTCCTTGCGGCGCAGCAGCGCGTCCTTGCCGACGAAGTCGTCCTTGTCGAGCTTGACGGCGAAGCCGACGCCGGCCTCGTAGGGGTCGTGCTCGTAGGTCATGTCGGTGCCGAAGGAGCGGTAGCCCTTCTCCAGGCGGAGGCTGTTGAAGGCGCCGCGGCCGGCGATGACGCCGCCGAGCGGCTTGGCCGCCTCCCAGAGGGTGTCCCAGAGCTTCTGGCCCTGGTCGGCGGTGGTGTAGATCTCCCAGCCGAGTTCGCCCACGTAGCTCAGGCGCATCGCGGTGACGGGCACCGAGCCGATGTAGGCGTGCTTGGCGCGGAAGTACTTCAGGCCGTCGCCGGAGAAGTCGGCGTCGGTGAGGGGCTGGAGGACCTTGCGGGCCAGCGGGCCCCACAGGCCGATGCAGCAGGTGCCGGGGGTGATGTCGCGGACCTGGACGGTGCCGTCGGCGGGGAGGTGGCGGGTGATCCAGTCCAGGTCGAGGTTGCCGTTGGCGCCGATCTGGAAGGTGTCCCGGGCGAGGCGGGCAACCGTGACGTCGCTGCGGATGCCGCCGTCGTGGTCGAGGAAGAGGGTGTAGGTGACCGAGCCGACGGACTTGGCGACCTTGCCGGTGCACAGGCGCTCCAGGAGGTCGGCGGCGCCGGGGCCGCTCACCTCCAGGCGCTTGAGGGCCGTCATGTCGTACATCGCGACGGTCTCGCGGGTGGCCTGTGCCTCGGCGCCGACGATCGGCGACCAGTACTGCGCGGCCCAGTCGCCGGGGGTGGGGATGGAGCGGCCCTCGACGAGGGGGGCGTTGGCCTCGTACCAGTGCGGGCGTTCCCAGCCGTTGGCCTCCAGGAAGAAGGCGCCGTGCTCCTGCTGGCGGGCGTGGAAGGGGCTGGTGCGGATCGGGCGGGGGTCGCCGGAGGGCTGGAGGGGGTGGAGGATGTCGTAGACCTCGACGAAGTTCTGGCAGTCGCGGGCCAGGACGTACTCCGGGGAGAGCTGGTGCGGCTCGAAGCGGTTGACGTCGCACTCGTGCAGGTCGAAGGAGGAGCAGTAGCCGTCGACCAGCCACTCGGCCATGGCCCGGCCGACCCCGGCGGAGTGGGTGACCCAGACCGCCTCGGCGACCCAGAAGCCCTTGACGTCCTGGGACTCGCCGAGCAGCGGGAAGTTGTCGGTGGTGAAGGAGAACAGGCCGTTGATGCCCTCCTCGATGTCCGCCTCCTTGGTGGAGGGGAGCAGCGACTGGGTCTCGGTCCAGGCGTCGGCGAAGTCGTCCTCGGTGAACTTCAGGACCGACGGCATGTCGGCGGCCTCGTCGACGGAGAGGATCTCGTCGGCGGTGATGGGCATCGGGCGGTGGCCGTAGTAGCCGATGCCGATGCCGTCGAAGCGGTCGCGGTAGTAGAGGTCGGCGTCCTGGTGGCGCAGGATCGGCCGGATCGCCTCCTCGGTCTGACCGGCGAGGGCCGGGATCGGGCCGGTCCAGGCGAGCTGGTGGGCGAGCGGGGTCAGCGGGAGGTTCATGCCGGCCATGCGGGCGATCTTCGGGCCCCAGATGCCGGCGCAGCATACGACGATGTCTGCGGGGATCTCGCCCTGGTCGGTGAGGACTCCGGTGACCTCGCCGTCGGCCTTCAGGACGTCGAGGACCTCGTGGCGGGCCAGGAAGGTCACGCCGCGCTCGGTGGCCCGGCGGATCTGCGCCTCGACGGCGAGGATGGCCTTGGCGAGGCCGTCGGTGGGGACCAGGAGGCCGCCGAGCACCCTGTCGCGGTCGACCAGCGGGTGGCGCTCGACGCACTCGTCGGCGTCGAGCAGGCGGGACTCGATGCCCCAGGCGGTGATCCAGCCGTGCCGGCGGCGCAGTTCGGTGAGGCGCTCGGGGGTGGTGGCGATCTCGAGGCCGCCGACCTGGAGGAAGCAGGGCTTGCCGTCCACGTCCAGGGAGCAGAACTTCTCGACGGTGTACCGGGCGAGTTCGGTCATCGTCTTGGAGGAGTTCGTCTGGAAGACCAGGCCCGGGGCGTGTGAGGTGGAGCCCCCGGTGGCGGGGAGCGGGCCCTGGTCGACCACGGTCACCTCGGTCCAGCCTCGCGCGGAGATCTCGTCCGCGAGAGCCGCTCCCACGACTCCCGCTCCGATGATGACCACTCGGGGTCCCGCCATCGCCGCACCTCCGCCTTGTTGACCGGTCGAGCCGATCGAGTTGCTGTTTACGCAACGCGATTCAGGTTGCGCAACTCAATGTGCCTTCCGCACAGGTGGGTGTCAAGGGTCACGGGACCTCGGAAAACAGGCCGGAGAAGAAGCCCGGGAAGAGGCCGGGGAAGAGGCCGGAACACGGCGATGCCCGGTGGGCGGCGCGCAACCCGCGCGCGCCGCCCACCGGGCATCCTCCGACCGGATTCCCGCGTCCGGTCGCTGCCGCTACTTCAGCCAGGCGTCCACCTTGAGACGGTTGGCGTCGACCCACTTCTTCGCCGCGGCCTCGGGGGTCATCTTGTCCACGGCGATGTACTTCGCCACGATGTTCTGGTCGTTGTTGGTCCAGCTGAAGTTCTTCACCAGGTCATAGGCCGGGCTGCCCGACTCGGCGAACTTCTTGCTGACGATCTTGTCCAGTGTGTAGACCGGGTAGTCGCAGTTCACCTTCTCCGCGTCGGCGTCGCAGCCCGCCTTGTAGTCGGGCAGCTTGACCTTCACCAGCGGCACCTCGGACATGAACCACTGGGGCTCGTAGAAGTACCCGATCACCCATTCCTTGTTCTTCTCCGCCTTGCGGAAGGTCTGGATGAGCGCGGTCTCGCTGCCCGCGTACACGACCTTGTAGTCCAGGTCCAGGTTCTTGACGAGGGCCTCGTCGTTGGTGACGAACGACGGGTCGCCGTCGAGGAGCTGGCCCTTGCCGCCGGACTCGGAGGTCTTGAACTTGGCCGCGTACTTGTTCAGGTTCTTCCAGTCGGTGATGTCCGGGTGCGCCTTGGCCAGCCACGGCGGCACGTACCAGCCGATCAGGCCTTCGTTGCCGGTGGCGCCGGCGTCCACGGCGGTCTTCTGGTCGGTGATGTACTTCTTCTTCAGGTCGTCGTGGCCCCAGTTCTCGACGACCGCGTCCACCTCACCGGTCCCGAAGCCCTGCCAGGCGATCTCCTCCTTCAGGTCCTTCTTGGTGACCTTGCAGCCGAGGTCGTTCTCGGCGACGTAGGCGATGACCGCCGCGTTGGCCTCGTAGCCGACCCACGGGTTGACCGCCAGGTTGAAGGTGCCGCACTTGGCGGAGCTGCCCGAGCCGCCCGCCTCCGAGGACTCGTCACCGACCTTCGCACCGCCGCAGGCGGTGAGGGTGAGGCCGAGGACCGCGACACCGGCCGCGCCGGCTCTCCATCGTCTTGCTTGCCTAGCCATGGTCAGTTGCTCCTTATGCACTGGTACGCCGCGCCGCGGCCTGAGTGATGCGGTCGAACATGACTCCGAGAAGGACGATGGCGAGCCCTGCGGCGAGCCCCTTCCCGAAGAGCTGGCCCTGCGAGAAACCGGCCACGACGTCGTAGCCGAGGGCGCCGGCACCTACCAGGCCGCCCACCACAACCATCGACAGCACGTAGATCAGGCCCTGGTTCGTGGCGAGAGTCAGGGCGCCGCGTGCCATCGGCAGCTGGACCTTGGTGATGATCTGCCAGGTGTTGCACCCGGCGGAGGTGGCCGCCTCCACGGTCGTCGCGGGCACGTTCCGCACCCCGTCCGCGATGATCTTCATCGCGACGGGGGCCGCGTAGACGATCGCGGCGACGATCGCCGTGAAACGGGTCGCGCCGAAGAGCGCGAGGAACGGCACCAGATAGACGAACGGCGGCATGACCTGTGCCGCGTCCAGGCTCGGCCGCAGCATGCGGTCCACCAGCCGGCTGCGGCCCATCCACACGCCGAAGCCGACACCGAGCAGCATCACGAGGACGGTGGCGACCACGGTCGACGCCAGCGTCGTCATGCTGTCGGACCACACCCCGGTGGCGACCAGCAGACCCACGCACACCGCCGTGGTGAAGCCGGCCCGCCAGCCGCCGAGGACGACACCGAGCGCGATCAGCACGGCGCCGACGAGCCACCACGGGGAGTCGGTGAGCAGCGACTGGAACGGGTTGAGCAGTCCGTTGGTGATGAGGTCGCGGACGAGGTTGGTGACGCCCGAGAGGTTGTCCTGCACCCAGGTCGTCGCGGTGTCGGCGGCGCGCGCGATGGAGCTGCCGATACCGCCCTCGCCGGGGAACTCCGCCGCCCACACATAGGTGTGCGACATGAAGACCAGGACGGCCGTGAGGACCGCGCCCGCGCCGAGCAGCGGCCGCCGCCAGGCGAGGAACCGGTTCTTCGAGCGCCGGGCCTCCTCCTCGCGTGTGCTGGCCGCGGTCGTGACCCGGTCGAGGACGATCGCCATGACGACGATGGACAGGCCCGCGTTGAAAGCCGTGCCCACGTCGAGCGACTGCAGCGCCTGGACGACGGTCTTGCCGAGCCCGGGAGCGTCGATCAGGGCCGCGATGGTCACCATGGCCAGGGCGGCCATGATGGTCTGGTTGACGCCCATCACCACCGTCCGCTTGGACATCGGCAGCAGGACCTTCAGCAGGGACTGGCGGCGCGTCGCCCCGAGCGAGTCGGCCGCCTCCACCGTCGTCTCCGGCACGGTCCGGATGGCGTGCGCGGTGATCCGGATCGCCGGAGGCGCCGCGTAGATCACCGTGGCGATGGTGGCGGAGGCTCCGCCGATGAGGAAGAAGAGGGTCAGCGGGGCCAGGTAGACGAAGGTCGGCATCGTCTGCATGAAGTCCAGGAGGGGCGTGATGATCCGGTTGACCCGGTCGGAGAGCCCCGCCCACACGCCGAGCGGGATCGCGAACAGCAGCGCCACGAACACGGCGGAGAGGGTGAGCGCCAGGGTGTCCATGCTCTCCTGCCACAGGCCCTGGAGGCCGAGGAAGGTGAAGCCGGCCACCGCCAGCAGCGCGACCCGCCAGTTGCCGAACGCCCAGGAGACATAGCCCGCGATGCCGACGACGCCGAGCCAGCCGATCTGCGGCAGGGGGCGGTCGGCGGAGGGCTGGGAGATCAGCTCCTGCACGAAGGTCACCAGGGTGTCGATGACCAGGCGGATCTCGTTGAAGAAGTACAGGAACAGGGGGTTGGAGTTGCGGTTCGCGCCGATGGAGTCGTTGACGTCGTTGAACCACCGGTGCAGATCGGTCAGGTCCGCCGCCCCGAGGGCGAGGGTCTGCCTGCCGCGCAGGACGGCGAAGAGCACCAGCCAGACGAGCAGGATCGCGCCGATCACCAGGGACCGGCTGACGCGGCGGGGTTCCGAGGCCGGGGCGGGCTCCTCGGCGGGCCGGGTCTTCTCCGGTCTGCCGGGCGGCTCGGTTTTCTCCACGACGACGGTCATCGCGCGCCGCCCTCCTGCCCGGCGACCACGGCGAGGATCTCCTCGTCGCCGACGATGCCGAGCAGCTTGCCGTTCTCGACGACCTTGACGGGCTTGTCGGCGGCGAGGACGGCGCGGGTGGCCTCCTTGACCACGACGTCCGGGCCCAGTTCGGGGCCGTCCAGGGCGTCGCCGTCCTCCAGGGGCCGCATGATCCAGCGCAGGGTGAGCACGTCGCCGCGGGGGACGTCCTTGACGAACTCGCGCACGTAGTCGTCGGCCGGGGCGCCGACCAGTTCGTCGCCGGTGCCGCACTGGACCATCTTGCCGTCGCGCATGATCAGGATGCGGTCGCCCAGCTTGAGGGCCTCGGAGAGGTCGTGGGTGATGAAGACCATCGTCTTGCCGACCTCGTGGTGCAGCCGGATGACCTCGTTCTGCATGTCGCGGCGGATCAGCGGGTCGAGCGCCGAGAACGGCTCGTCGAAGAAGAGCACGTCCGGATCGCCGGCCAGCGCGCGAGCCAGCCCGACCCGCTGCTGCATACCGCCGGAGAGCTGGTCGGGGTAGGACTTCTCGTAGCCGGCGAGACCGACCAGCTCGACGACCTCCTGGGCCCGTCTGACGCGCTCGGCCCTGCCCATGCCCCGGATCTCCAGCCCGAAGGCCACGTTGTCGACGACCCGGCGGTGGGGCAGCAGCCCGAAGTGCTGGAAGACCATGGAGAACTTGCGGCGGCGCAGCTCGCGCAGGCGTCTGTCGTCGGCCTGGCGGATGTCCTCGCCCTCGAAGACGACCTCGCCCGCGGTGGGTTCGATCAGCCGGGTCAGACATCGCACCAGGGTGGACTTGCCGGAGCCGGACAGGCCCATGACGACGAAGACCTCGCCGGGCGAGACGTCGAAGTGCACGTCGCGCACGGCGGCGGTGCAGCCGGTGCGGTCCATCAGTTCGCGGCGGGAGAGCCCGCACAGCTCCTCGGACTCCGGCACCCGGTCGGCCTTCGGCCCGAACACCTTCCACAGCCTGCGCACGGAGATGACCGGGGTGGGACCCGAGTCCTGGGGCGTGCCGCGCCGCTGCGGCACCTCGGTCTGGGTGGTCATGTTCGACCTTCTTTCGGCGTTCAGCCGCTGAACCAGCGCTGCGGCCGGGGTTGGATGTTCTGCCATATGTGTTTGGGCTCTCGGTACTCGTTCAGGCCGGTCGGTCCCAGCTCCCGGCCCACACCCGAATGCCCGAAACCGCCCCATTCCGCTTGCGGCACATAGGGGTGGTAGTCGTTGATCCACACGGTGCCGTGGCGCAGTCGCCGCGCGACGCGCTGGGCCTTGCCCGCGTCCTCGGTCCACACGGCACCGGCCAACCCGTACTCGGTGTCGTTGGCGATGCGCACGGCGTCGTCCTCGTCGGTGAAGCGCTCCACGGTGAGGACGGGCCCGAAGGACTCCTCGTGCACCACCCTCATGTCCTGCCGGCACTCGTCGAGGACGGTGGGCAGGTAGTAGTGGCCGTCCGCCAGCGCGGGGTCGTCGGGCCGGACGCCGCCGCAGCGCAGGACGGCTCCCTCGGCGAGGCCCGAGGCGACGTACGCCTCGACCTTCTCCCGGTGCTGCGCGGAGATCAGTGCCCCGGTCTCGGCCTCCGCGTCGTAGGGGCCGCCGAGGCGGATGAGCCGGGCGCGGCGGACCACCTCGTCGACGAAGCGGTCGTGCAGGGAGTCCTCGACGATGAGCCGGGCGCCGGCCGAGCACACCTGGCCGGAGTGCAGGAAGACGGCCGTGAGGGCGAAATCCACGGCCGTCTCGAAGTCGGCGTCGGCGAAGACGACGTTGGGGTTCTTGCCGCCCAGTTCGAGCGCGACCTTCTTCACGGTCGCGGCGGCGGTGGCCATGATCCGTCTGCCGGTGTCCAGGCCGCCGGTGAAGGAGACCATGTCGACGCGGGGGTCCTCGGAGAGCGGGGCGCCCACCTCGGGTCCGGCGCCCAGGACGAGGTTGGCCGCGCCGGCCGGGAGCCCGGCTTCCTCCAGCGCCTTCATCAGCAGGATGGAGGTGGAGGGGGTCAGCTCGCTGGGCTTGAGGACGATCGTGTTGCCGGCCAGGAGTGCCGGGGCGACCTTCCAACTGGCTTGCAGGAGAGGGTAGTTCCAGGGAGTGATCAGTGCGCACACCCCGACCGGCTCGTGGACGACCCGGCTGACGGCGTCGTCGCGGCCGGTGTCGATCACCCGTCCGGCGTCGGTGCCCGCGAGGCCGCCGTAGTAGCGGAAGCAGGAGACGACGTCGGCGATGTCGTACTCGCTCTCCACCACCCGCTTGCCGGTGTCGAGGGACTCGGCGCGGGCGAAGCTCTTGGTGTCGCGCTCGATGATGTCGGCGGCGCGCAGCAGCAGTGCGCCGCGCTCCCGCTCGGGGGTGTTCGGCCAGGGGCCGGTGTCGAAGGCCTCCCGGGCCGCGGCGATCGCCGCCTCGGTGTCGGGGCGCGTTCCTTCCGAGACGGTCGCCGTGAGCGTGCCGTCAGCGGGACATCGGATCTCCCGGTGACCGCCGGCCACCGGAGCCCGCCATTCGCCATTCACATACAGGTCTGCCACGCGCCGAGCCTTCCGACTGAAATTCGTTGCGCATCGTGCACCCGATTGCTTGTGATGGAACACCCTGTCGCCTGGTCAGACGGACGTCAAGATGTTCGCCGATGACGATTTGGCCATGCGACCACTTACCCGCCCACCCTTGACCGCAAGCCACACCGAGCCGACCATGTTGCGTATCGCTCACCTTGTTGTGCAATACGCACCGACGGAGGCCACCGTGTCCATGAGGTTCCCCCGACCGCAACCTGGCCGTGAGTTCGTCCTGACCCTTTCCTGCCCCGACAGTGCCGGGCTGGTCCACGCCGTGAGCGGCTATCTCGTCAGGAACTCCGGAAACATCCTGGAAAGCCAGCAGTTCGACGACCGACTCCAGGGCCGCTTCTTCATGCGGGTCCACTTCGACGTCTCCGACCCGAACGTGGACCTGGAGGGCCTGCGGTACCGCTTCGGCCCCGTCGCCCAGGCCTACGGCATCTCGTGGTCCCTCAGCGACGCCGCCACGCCGACCCGGACCCTGATCATGGTGTCCAAGTTCGGGCACTGCCTGAACGACCTGCTCTTCCGCCAGCGGGCGGGCGCCCTCAACATCGAGATCCCCGCGATCGTCTCCAACCACCGGGAGTTCGAGAAGCTCGCGGAGACGTACGACATCCCCTTCCACCACGTGCCGGTCACCCGGGACACCAAGCCCGAGGCCGAGGCGCGGCTCCTCGAACTCGTCCGTGACCTGGACGTCGACCTGGTCGTCCTGGCGCGCTACATGCAGATCCTCTCCGACGACCTGTGCAAGGAGCTGGAAGGCCGAGCCATCAACATCCACCACTCCTTCCTCCCCAGCTTCAAGGGCGCGCGCCCCTACGACCAGGCCTACGACCGCGGGGTGAAGCTCGTCGGCGCGACGGCGCACTATGTGACGTCGGACCTGGACGAGGGCCAGATCATCGAGCAGGACGTGGTCCGGGTGGACCACTCGCTGGACCCCGGCGCG
The DNA here is from genome assembly GCF_033794485.1 of Streptomyces sp. MB09-02B. Taxonomy (NCBI): domain Bacteria; kingdom Bacillati; phylum Actinomycetota; class Actinomycetes; order Kitasatosporales; family Streptomycetaceae; genus Streptomyces; species Streptomyces sp. MB09-02B. The sequence continues at coordinate 14,077 of NZ_JARGEE010000051.1, read as the reverse complement.
CTGGTCACGGTCGGGCGGGACGTGGAGGCCCAGGTGCTCGCGCACGCGGTGAAGTGGCACAGCGAGAGCCGGGTGATGGTGGAGGGCAACCGCACGGTCGTCTTCCGCTGAGCGGGACGGCCTCCGTATACGAACGACAGGTACGACACGACACGACACGAACGCCGGACGGGCTGGGAGCCCGTCCGGCGTTCGGCGTTCGGCGTTCGGCGTTCGGCGTTCGGCGTTCGGCGTTCGGCGTTCCGCGTTCCGCGTTCCGCGTGAGGGAGGGGACGCTCAGCCCTCCAGCCGGTCCAGCAGGGCCCGCCGCCACCTCTCCGTCTCCGCGATCTGGTTGAAGGTGAACAGGTGCAGTCCCGCCACCCCGGACGCGGGGTCGGTGAGGGCGCTCTCGGTGCGGGTGAGCAGCTTCTCGGGCGAGTAGCCGCCGGGCGCGGCGAAGCGCACGAACCACGACGCGTGCTTGCTCAGGAAGCGGGTCGACTCCCCCACCCCGATCTTCGTCGCCATGGCCAGCAGCTTCGCCCGCTGCACGGGCCCCGCGACGCCCACATGCACCGGCAGGGTCACGCCCCGGCGCCGTACCCGGACGAGCCAGTCCCCGAGGACCCGCGGGTCGAAGCAGAGGTTGCTCACGATGTACGTGGCGTGCTCGCGCTTGTCCCACATCGCCTGGACGGTGACGTCGTCGTGGATGAGCGGATGGCTCTCGGGATAGCCGGTGACGCCGACGTGGGTGAACGGCCCGCCCAGCTCGCCCAGTCGGCGCAGCACCGGCAGCGCCCCGTCGTAGGACCCGGCCGGCGGGTCCGCGTCGCCCGCCGGGACGAACACGTCGTCCACGCCCGCCTCGCGCAGCCGGCCCGCGACCTCCTTGAGGTGCAGGTCGTCCCGCAGGAGCCGGGCGGGGACGTGCGGGACGACCCGGTAGCCGTGCGCGGCGAGCCGGCCCGCGAGATCGAGGGTGGGTTCCAGGCCCTTGACCGGCGACGCCGTCACGGTGACGACGACATCGCGCGGGACATGGGCGAGCACCTTCTCCTCGGTCGCCTTCGCCGGCAGCACCTCGTAGCGGACGGTTCTCAGCAGTGCGTGCAGCCCCCCGGTGCCCAAGGTCTAGTCCGCCTGCTTCTGGACGTCACGGTGGCGGTAGTACGCGGCCTTCGACGCCGGCAGCGGCTCCTTGCCGAGAATCAGGTCGGCGGCCTTCTCGGCGATCATCATCACCGGCGCGTAGATGTTGCCGTTGGTGACATAGGGCATGACGGAGGCGTCCACGACCCGCAGGCCGTCCACGCCGTGCACGCGCATGCTGGTGGGGTCGACGACGGACATCTCGTCGGTGCCCATCTTGCAGGTGCAGGACGGATGCAGGGCGGTCTCGCCGTCCTTGGCGACCCAGGCGAGGATCTCCTCGTCCGACTCGACGGACGGTCCGGGCGAGACCTCCCCGTCGTTGTAGGGGGCGAGCGCGGGCTGGTTGAGGAGCTTGCGGGCCACCCGGATCGCCTCGACCCACTCGCGGCGGTCCTGCTCGGTGGAGAGGTAGTTGAAGCGCAGCGCGGGGTGCTGTCGCGGATCCTTGCTCTTGATCTTCACCGAGCCGATGGCGTCGGAGTACATGGGCCCGACGTGCACCTGGTAGCCGTGGCCGCCTGCCGGTACGGAGCCGTCGTAACGGACCGCGATCGGCAGGAAGTGGAACATCAGGTTGGGATAGTCGACGTCCTCGTTGCTGCGGGCGAACCCGCCGGCCTCGAAGTGGTTGGTGGCGGCCGGGCCCTTGCGGAAGAGCCACTGGAGCCCGATGAAGGGCGCACGCCACTTCGCCAGGTACGGCTGCATGGAGACGGGCTGCTTGCAGGCGTACTGGATGTAGACCTCCAGGTGGTCCTGCATGTTCTCGCCGACGCCCGGGAGGTCGTGCACGACGTCGATGCCCAGCGCCCGGAGTTCCTCGGCGTTGCCCACGCCCGAGAGCTGAAGCAGCTGCGGGGAGTTGATCGCGCCGCCGCAGAGGATGACCTCCTTGGCGCGGACCTGCTTCGGGGCGCCCTTGCCGCGCTGGTACTCGACGCCGACGGCCTTCTTGCCTTCGAAGAGGACCCGGGTGACGAGGGCGCGGGTGGTGACGGTGAGGTTGGGACGTCTGCGGACGGGCTTCAGGTACGCCTTCGACGCCGAGAGCCGACGACCGCGGTGGACGTTCCGGTCGAACTTGGCGAAACCTTCCTGTCTGTAGCCGTTGACGTCCTCGGTGGGGGCGTAGCCCGCCTCCTCGGTGGCTTTCAGAAAGGCGCCGAAGAGGGGGTTGGTCGCCGGGCCGCGCTCCAGGACGAGGGGGCCGTCGTGGCCGCGGAACTCGTCGTCCGGATCGGCCGCGAGACAGTTCTCCATGCGCCGGAAGTACGGCAGACAGTGCGCGTAGTCCCAGGCCTCCATGCCCGGGTCGGCCGCCCAGCGCTCATAGTCCATGGGGTTGCCGCGCTGGAAGATCATGCCGTTGATGCTGCTGGACCCGCCCAGCACCTTGCCGCGCGCGTGGTAGACGCGGCGGCCGCCCATGTGGGGCTCGGGCTCGGACTCGTACTTCCAGTCGTAGAAGCGGCTGCCGATCGGATAGGTCAGCGCCGCGGGCATGTGGATGAAGACGTCCCACGGGAAGTCCGTCCGGCCCGCCTCCAGGACCAGCACTCGGTTCGCCGGGTCGGCGGACAGCCTGTTTGCCAGTGCACTGCCCGCGGAACCACCACCGACGATGACGAAGTCGTACTGCACAGGAGCCATGGTGCCTCGTCTCGCTCGCGCCGTAGATATGCGAGGCATGCTAGACCGGTAGCGTTATACGCACCAGGTTGCGAACCGCGCAACTTATGGAACTTGGTTTCGCGACGGTTACTTGCAGGTGTGTTGTTTACTGCGCGTATAGTTTCACTGTGAGCAACTACAGCCTTGACACGGAAACGTCGAATTCACACGCGGGCGCGGGCGGCGTGCAGTCGGTGGACCGCGCCATCAGCGTCCTGGAGATCCTCGCTCAGCGCGGCGAAGCCGGGGTCAGCGAGGTGGCGGCGGAGATCGAGGTGCACAAGTCCACGGCCTTCCGTCTCCTCGGCGCCCTGGAGGCGCGCGGTCTGGTGGAGCAGGCCGGCGAGCGCGGCAAGTACCGGCTCGGTTTCGGCATCGTGCGTCTGGCCGGTGCGGTCACGGGGCGTATCGACATCACCCAGCAGGGCCGTCCCGTCTGCGAGCGGCTGGCCGAGGAGATCGGCGAGACCGTCAACATCGCCGTGATGCAGGAGCATTACGCGATCAACCTGTACCAGGTGCGCGGACCGGGGGCCATCACCGCGCACAACTGGGTGGGCCAGCTGACTCCCCTGCACGCCACGTCGAGCGGCAAGATCCTGCTGGCCCACATGCCGGCGAAGGAGCGCGCCGCACTGCTCTCGGACGTGGGCATGAAGAAGGTCACCCCGCACACCATCACCGCGAAGACGAAGCTGGAGAAGAACCTCCTCGCCGCACGGGAGCGGGGCTACGCCTTCACGCTGGAGGAGTTGGAGATCGGCCTGCACGCCATGGCCGCACCCGTTCGCAACCGGGACGGCGAGGTCATCGCCGCCCTCAGTGCCTCCGGCCCCGCCTACCGGTTCACCGAGGAGCGCCTGCACGAGCTGTCCCCGGTGCTGCTCAAGGGCGCCGCCGAGATCAGCCACCGGATGGGTTACCTGGGCTGATTCAGCCCTGCGGGGCGCCGAGGCGCTCGTTCACCCAGTCGTGGAACGCGCCGATGTGGTGCTCGCTGGGCACCAGCACACCGCCCTTGGCGTACAGCCGGGAGCTCATGCCGGGCTGGGTCCGCTCGCAGGCCTCGAAGTCCTGGAGGTTGACCCGGTCGAAGAGTTCCACGGACCGGCTGACGTCCTTGCCGCTCTCGACGACGTGCGGCAGATACAGCCAGTCGCACTCGACGATCGTGCGGTCCACGGACACCGGGTACATGCGGTGGAAGATCACGTGGTCGGGCACGAGGTTGATGAAGACCTGCGGCCGGACGGTGATCGCGTAGTAACGGCGGTCCTGGTCCTCGGCGACGCCCGGAATACGGTCCAGCCCCTCGGAGCCGTCGACCGTGAACCCCTGCACCTCCTCACCGAACTCCGCGCCGTGGCCCACGTAGTACTGCGCGGCGTACCCGTCAGCGAACTCCGGCAGCACCTCGGTCAGTTCGGGATGGATCGTGGCGCAGTGGTAGCACTCCATGAAGTTCTCGATGATCAGCTTCCAGTTCGCCTTCACGTCGTACGTGATCCGGCGCCCCACGGACAGGTTGTCGATGTCGTACCGCTCGATCGACTCGACGTCGCCGAGCCGGGCGACGACCTCACCGATGACGTCCTCCTCGAAGGACGGCGGGTTCTCCGCGAGACAGACCCAGACATAACCGAGCCATTCCCGCACCGCGACGCTCACCAGGCCGTACTCGGTACGGCCCACGTCGGGCATCTTGGTGAGGTTGGGCGCGGCGACGAGCTTGCCGTCCAGGCCGTACGTCCAGGCGTGGTACGGGCACTGGAAGGCCCTCTTGACCTCGCCGGACTCCTCGGTACAGAGCTTGGCCCCGCGATGCCGGCAGACGTTGAAGTACGCGCGGATCGAGTTGTCCCGGGCCCGGGTGACGAGGATGCTCTCGCGGCCCACGTCGACGGTGCGGAAGGCACCGGGCTTCGCCAGCTCGGAGGCGCGGGCCACACAGAACCACATGGTCTCGAAGATGTGCTCCTGCTCCTGGGCGAAGACCACCGGATCGGTGTAGGAGGAACCGGGAAGAGTGGCGATCAGGCTGTCGGGCAGGCTGGTCGAGGTCACGGGGGCACTCCTCGGGGAACGTCGCGGAGGGGTCTTGCGGACGCCGGGAGGAACGACTCCGATCGGCGTTGTGTATGGAGCAACGCTGCGCGCTGTGGGCAACCGCAGCATGGGGTGACGCCGGGGCGGTGTCAAGACGTGGCGGCGGCCAGTTCCTTGCGCACCCGCATGAACAGCCGCGGCTGGTTCATCCCGAGCACGGCGACCGGCCGACCGGCGCGCCGGTAGACGGCGAGGACGTCGCGGTCCTCGGCCGCGCCCGCCTCGACGGTGACGCTGTCCGCCTCGGCCGCGTGGCCGGCGAACTGGATGCGGACGCCGTACTGGTCGGACCAGAAGTAGGGCGGCCTGGGCACACCCGGCTCGACCGCGCCCTGAGCCAGCAGGGTGGCGATCGCGGCCTCCGGGCGCTCGCGCGCGCCGGTCCAGTGCTCCACGCGGCGGTGCCGGCCCGCGCGGGGGTCGTACCAGTTGGCGCAGTCGCCGACCGCGACCACACCGGCGAGGCTGGTACGGCCGTCGGCGCCGCACTTCACGCCGTTGTCCAGCGCGATACCGGAACCGGCCAGCCATTCGACGCACGGGCTGGCCCCGACGCCCACGACGACGATGTCGGCGGGGATGCCGCGGCCGTCCTCCAGCAGGACGGCGTCGACCCGGTGCTCGCCGCTCAGCCCCTTGACGCCCACGCCGCACAACAGGCGTACGCCGTGGTCGGCGTGGAGGCCGGAGACGACGGCGCCCATGGTGTCGCCGAGCGGTCCGGCGAGCGGGGTCGACGCCGCCTCCACGACGGTCACCTCAAGACCGAGGGTGTACGCGGTGGAGGCGACCTCGGCGCCGATGAAGCCGCCGCCGATCACCACCAGGCGTCCGCCGCGTGCCAGTTCGTCCCGCAGGGCGCGGGCGTCGTCCAGGGTGCGCAGGGTGTGCACTCCGGCGAGGCCCTCCGAGCCGGGCAGGGCGCGCGCCACGGCTCCGGTGGCGATGACGAAGCCGTCGGCACGCACCTCACGTCCGTCGGCGAGACGGACGGCGCGCGCGGTGTGGTCGAGTCCGGTGGCCCGGGCGCCGAGCAGCCATTCGGCCGCCAGGTCCTCGCCGTCCGTCTCCAGGGCGAGTTCGGCCTCGCCCAGGGTCCCGGCCAGGAACTCCTTGGAGAGCGGGGGCCGGTCGTAGGGGCGGTGCAGCTCGTCGCCGATGACGACGAGGCGGCCGTCGAAGCCCTGCTTGCGCAGGGAGCGGGCCGCCGACAGGCCGGCGAGGGAGGCGCCGACCACGGCGACGGTCCTCACGCGGGACCCCCGGCGAGCCTGGCGGAGATGCAGGGCGGCAGGTTGGGGGCGTCCGTGGAGAGTTGGACGTAGATCATGCCGTCCTCGACGACGACCTCGTGCGTCCTGACCGGCAGCTTGGCCGGCGGGGAGTCGACCGCGCCGGTGCGCAGGTCGAACTTGGAGGCATGCAGCGGGCATTCCACCTCGCAGCCCTCCAGCCAGCCGTCGGCGAGCGAGGCGTCCTGGTGGGTGCAGGTGTCGTCGATGGCGAAGACCTCGCCGTCGTCGGTGTGGAACACCGAGACCGGCGGGTCGGTGTCGAGCCGGAAGGCCTCACCTCGCGGGAGATCCGCGAGACGGCACGCGGGAATCATCATGACACCTCGGGTGCATATAGCGAAACGGATTGCGGTAAGCGCAACATCAGTCTGGGGTCGCCCCGAACCCTTGTCAAGGCATCCAGAGGGCCCCTCTGGGCCACTTGTCGCGTTGCGGTATCCAAAACCCGCCTCACATAGAACAACGCGAGCCCGGCGGGGTCATGGCCGCACAGGGCGGTGCCAGGACCCCGCCGGGCGGCGGGTGCGCCGGTCTCAGACGGCGGAGGTGGGGGACGGCGCGGACTCCTCGGTCCGCTCGGGCGGCGCGGTCTGCGTGCCGTCCGTGGACGTGGCGGGGCCGATACGGAGTTCGAAGTCCCCGTCGTACTTCTCGTGGCCGGCGATGACGGCCGTCTCGATGGCCTCCTTGCCCATGCGTCCGCGGATGATGAGCGGATCGTGGCGCAGATCCCGGTTGAGCGCGACGCACAACCCGATCATCACCAGGGTGAAAGGTGCCGCCGCGAGGATGGTGAGGTTCTGCAGCCCGGTGAGCGCGTCGCCCTTGCCGCCGCCGATGAGCAGCATGACGGCGGCGACCGCTCCGGTCAGCACACCCCAGAACACCACGACGCCCCGGGACGGTTCGAGGGAGCCCCGCTGCGAGAGCGTCCCCATCACGATGGACGCGGCGTCGGCGCCGGAGACGAAGAAGATGCCGACGAGGACCATGACGACGATGCTCGTCACCGTGGCGATCGGGTACTGCTGGAGCACGTCGAAGAGCTGACCCTGGGCGGTCGCGGCGTCGCTCAGCCGACCGGAGTCCTGGAGGTGCATCGCCGAGCCGCCGAAGACGGCGAACCAGAGCAGGCTGACGCTGCTGGGGACCAGGATGACGCCGCCGACGAACTGCCGGATGGTGCGGCCGCGGCTGATGCGGGCGATGAACATGCCGACGAAGGGCGTCCAGGAGATCCACCACGCCCAGTAGAAGACCGTCCAGCCGGCCAGCCAGTCGGCGACGCCCTTGCCGCTGGAGGCCTCGGTACGGCCCGCCATCTGGGCCAGGTCGCCGAAGAAGGCACCTACGGAGGTGGGCAGCAGGTCGAGGATGAAGATGGTCGGGCCGGCCAGGAAGACGAAGAGGGCGAGCCCCACCGCCAGCACCATGTTGGTGTTGGACAGCCACTGGATGCCCTTCTCGATCCCGGACACCGCCGAGGCGACGAACGCCACGGTCAGCACCGCGATCACGACGACCAGCAGTCCGGTGCCGACCGACCCCAGCCAGCCCAGTCCGGTGAAGCCGCTGCCGATCTGGAGGGCGCCGAGCCCCAGGGACGCCGCCGAGCCGAAGAGGGTGGCGAAGATGGCGAGGATGTCGATGGCCCGGCCGGGCCAGCCGTTCACCCGCTTCTCACCGAGCAACGGGGTGAACACCGCGCTGATCAGCTGGCGACGACCGCGCCGGAAGGTGCTGTAGGCGATGGCGAGGCCCACGACCGCGTACATCGCCCACGGGTGGAGCGTCCAGTGGAAGAGGGTGGTGGCCATGGCGGTCTCCATGGCCTGGTTGGCGTCGGCCGGGTCGGTGCCCGGCGGCGGCGCGACGAAGTGCGAGAGCGGCTCGCTCACTCCGTAGAACATCAGGCCGATACCCATGCCCGCGCTGAACATCATGGCGATCCAGGACACGGTGCGGAACTCCGGCTCCTCACCCTCCTTTCCGAGGGTGATCCGCCCGTAGCGGCTCATCGCCAGCCAGAGGGCGAAGACCACGAAGCCCGAGGCGGCGAGGACGAAGGCCCAGCCGCCGTTGCGGATCGTTCCGTCCAGCAGCTTCCCGGACACGCTCTCCAGCGTGTCGGTCGCCGCGGCTCCCCACACGACGAAGGCCAGGGTGAGGGCCGCGGCGACACCGAAGACGACGAGGTCGGTCCGGGGGCGGGCGGCGGCCGCACCGCCTCCCGGCGGATCCTCCCCGACGGGATGACCTGGGCTCCCGTTGTGTTCGCGGGTAGTGCTCATCGGCTCGTCCTTTCCACAGACGGCAGGGGACGTTCTCTGTCGCGGACGACGGCTGCGCGACCGAGCAAGCAGGGAGATGTGGGGGCGGAGGGTGGTGACTACCAGGTGGTGACACCACTCGAACCAGGTTGCGGATGATGCACCTGGATTCACTATGGGCAACACAATCTGACGCCTCAGGGAGGCTGTCAAGGGTCCCGTCAAGAAAGAGTCGAGGTGGAGACCGGCTCCAGACGGACGACGATCGACTTCGACGTGGGGGTGTTGCTGATCGCCGCCGTGGAGTCCAGGGGGACCAGGACGTTGGTCTCGGGAAAGTAGGCGGCGCAGCAGTCGCGGGGTGTCGGGTAGGGCACCACGCGGAAGGCCGGGGCCCTGCGCTCCACGCCGTCCTCGTACTCGCTGACGATGTCGACGAGGTCCCCGTCGGCCAGGCCGCGGTCGGCGAGGTCGTCGGGGTGCACGAAGAGGACCCGGCGGCCCTGGCGGATGCCGCGGTAGCGGTCGTCCAGGCCGTAGACGGTGGTGTTGTACTGGTCGTGGGAGCGGAGCGTCTGCAGCAGCAGCCGGCCCGGCGGCACATGGGGCCGCTCCAGCGGATTGGCGGTGAAGTTGGCCAGCCCCGTGGCGGTGGTGAACCGGCGTTCGTCGCGCGGCGGGTGGGGCAGCGCGAAGCCGCCCGGCTCGCGCACCCGGTGGTTGAAGTCCTGGAAGCCGGGGATCACGCGGGCGATGCGGTCGCGAACGGTGTCGTAGTCCGACTCGAAGTCCCCCCAGGGCACGTGGGAGCCCGCTTCCCCGAGCGCGGCCCGTGCCATCCGGCAGATGATCGCGACCTCGCTCAGCAGGTGCTCGGAGGCGGGGGCGAGCCGCCCCCGGGAGAGGTGCACCATGCCCATGGAGTCCTCGACCGTGACCAGCTGGGGCCCGCCGGGCCGCAGGTCGGCCTCGGTCCGGCCGAGACAGGGGAGGATGAGCGCCTGTTCGCCGGCGACGACGTGCGAGCGGTTGAGCTTGGTGGAGATCTGCACGGTGAGGCGGCAGTTGCGCAGGGCCCGCTCGGTCTGGTCGGTGTCGGGGGCGGCGGCGACGAAGTTGCCGCCGAGTGCGACGAAGACGCGTACGTCGCCGTCACGCATGGCGCGGATGCTCTCGACCGCGTCGTGGCCGTGGTGCCTCGGGGGCGTGAACGCGAACTCGGCGCCGAGCGCGTCCAGGAAGGCGTCGTCCGGTTTCTCGTAGATGCCCATGGTGCGGTCGCCCTGCACGTTGGAGTGGCCGCGCACCGGGCAGAGACCGGCGCCCGGGCGGCCTATGTTGCCGCGCAGCAGGAGGAAGTTGACGACGTCCCGGATGGTGGGGACCGAGTGCCTGTGCTGGGTGAGGCCCATCGCCCAGCAGACGACGATCTTCTCGGCGGCCAGCACCTCGCGGAACGCGGCCCTGATCTCTTCCTCGGGCAGACCGGTGGCCGTCACGATGTCGCCCCAGGACACCTTGCGGGCGTGCTCGGCGAACTCCTGGAAGCCGTGCGTGTGTCGGTCGATGAAGGACGTGTCGAGACAGGTGCCGGGGGCCTCGTCCTCCGCCTCCAGCAGCATGCGGTTGAAGGCCTGGAACAGCGCTTGGTCCCCGCCCAGCCTGATCTGCAGGAACCGGTCGGCCAGGCGGGTGCCGCCGCCGATGACGCCGGACGGCTTCTGGGGGTTCTTGAAGCGCAGCAGTCCGGCCTCGGGCAGGGGGTTGACCGCGATGATCCGGGCGCCCCGGCGCTTGGCGGTCTCCAGCGAGGAGAGCATCCGGGGGTGGTTGGTGCCGGGGTTCTGGCCGACCACGAGGACGAGGTCGGCGTCGTGGAGGTCTTCCAGGGTGACGCTGCCCTTGCCGATCCCGATGGTCTCCGTCAGGGCCGAACCGCTGGACTCGTGGCACATGTTGGAGCAGTCGGGCAGGTTGTTGGTGCCGAGCATCCGGACGAAGAGCTGGTAGAGGAACGCGGCCTCGTTGCTCGCCCGGCCGGAGGTGTAGAAGGCGGCCTGGTCGGGTCGGTCGAGCGCGGCGAGTTCACGGGCGATCACGGCGAACGCGTCGTCCCAGGAGATCGGCCGATAGCGGTCGTCGCCGGCCGCGCGGTACATGGGGTGGGTCAGTCGGCCCTGCTGTCCGAGCCAGTAGTCGCTGCCGGGGAGCAGGTCCTCCAGCGTGTGCTCGGCGAAGAAGTCCGGGGTGACCCGGCGGACGGTGGCCTCCTCGGCCACGGCCTTCGCCCCGTTCTCGCAGAACTCGGCCCGGTGCCGGTGCTCCGGCTCGGGCCAGGCGCAGCCGGGACAGTCGAAGCCCTCCTTCTGGTTGACCCGCAGCAGGGTGAGCAGGCTCCGGCGGGCACCCATCTGCTCGCCGGCGTGCCGCAGGGAGGAGGTGACCGCGGGGAGGCCTGCGGCGTACTCCTTCGGGGGGCCGACCCGCAGCCGGGCGTCGCCGGGGTCCTCGACAGGTGCGTTGCGAGTCATCTGAAGCGCCACTCCGGGACGTAGGGGAATCGGAGCCGTTCCGTGTCGCCGGGCCTCTCGACCCGGCGGGCGGGCCGCCCCGGACATCAGCGTTGCGAAGTGCACAACAGTGCCGCGATACGCAACGAGAACAAGAAAGCGTGACGCGTGATCCCCTGTCAAGACCGGTGCGCCACCCGATCGACGAGGGGCCTCCAGGTCCCGGGACACGGCGACGAGCCGTGTCCGGAGGCCCCGGCCACGGCTCGTCCGTCGCGTTCCGCGCTACGCCTACGCGGCCGCGATCCGCCCTGTCACCGGCCCGTCAGAGGACCACCACCGAGCGCAGGACGTCGCCGCCGTGCATCCGCTCGAAGGCCTTCTCCACGTCGTCGAGCCCGATGGTCTCCGTGACGAAGGTGTCCAGGTCCAGGCGCTTCTGGAGGTAGAGGTCGATGAGCATGGGGAAGTCGCGGTCGGGCAGGCAGTCGCCGTACCAGGAGGACTTCAGGGCGCCGCCGCGGCCGAAGACGTCGAGGAGGGGCAGTTCGAGCTTCATCTCCGGGGTGGGGACGCCGACGAGGACGACCGTGCCGGCCAGGTCACGGGCGTAGAAGGCCTGCTTGTACGTCTCCGGGCGGCCGACCGCCTCGATCACGACGTCGGCGCCGAAGCCACCGGTCAGCTCACGGATCGCCTCGACGGGGTCGGTCTCGCGGGAGTTGACCGTGTGGGTGGCGCCCAGCTTCCTGGCGGTCTCCAGCTTGTGGTCGTCGATGTCCACCGCGATGATCTTCGCGGCGCCCGCCAGCTCGGATCCGACGACCGCCGCGGCCCCGACGCCGCCGCAGCCGATGACGGCGACCGTGTCGCCCCGGCCGACGTTCCCGGTGTTGATCGCGGCACCGATGCCCGCCATCACCCCGCAGCCCAGCAGCCCGGCGACCGCCGGCGACGCGGCCCGGTCGACCTTGGTGCACTGGCCGGCGGCGACGAGTGTCTTCTCCGCGAAGGCGCCGATGCCCAGCGCCGGGGAGAGCTCGGTGCCGTCGAGCAGGGTCATCTTCTGCTTCGCGTTGTGGGTGGCGAAGCAGTACCAGGGGCGCCCGCGTCGACAGGCCCGGCAACTCCCGCACACGGCACGCCAGTTGAGGATGACGAAATCACCGGGGGCGACGTCTGTGACGCCCGCCCCCACCGACTCCACCACACCGGCGGCCTCGTGGCCGAGCAGGAAGGGAAAGTCGTCGTTGATCCCGCCCTCGCGATAGTGCAGGTCGGTGTGGCAGACCCCGCAGGCCTCGACCTTCACCAGCGCCTCACCCGGCCCGGGGTCCGGCACGACGATCGTTTCCAGGCTGACGGGGGCACCCTTGCCCCGCGCGACGACAGCACGGACCTGGTGAGCCATGGCCACTCCTCGGCTGGTACGAGACCTGTGTCTGATGTTTCTCATTGCGATACGCATAGCGCGTACCGCAACACAGCATCGTGGAGTGCCGACCGGGGGTCAAGAAGTCCGCGGTCGTCCGCGCCGCGCGGGGACTACGCCTGCCGCTCCTCGTCGGGGAGTGCCTGCTCGGCCCAGATGGTCTTGCCCGTGCGGGTGTGGCGGCTGCCCCAGCGCTGGGTGAGCTGCGCGACGAGCAGGAGGCCCCGGCCGCCCTCGTCGAAGGCGCGGGCCCGGCGCATGTGCGGGGCGGTGGCGCTGGAGTCGGAGACCTCGCAGATCAGGGTGGCCTCACGGATCAGGCGCAGCTGTATCGGGGACCCGCCGTAGCGGATGGCGTTGGTGACCAGCTCGCTGACGACGAGTTCGGTGACGAAGGAGAGCTCCGCCAGCTGCCAGGCGGCGAGCTGGTCGCAGGCCAGTTTGCGGGCCTGCCCCACGAACGCGGGGTCGGCGGGTACGTCCCAGACGGCGACGCGGTCGGCGTCCAGTGCCCGGGTCCGGGCCAGCAGCAGGGCCACGTCGTCGACGGGGCGGTCCGTCAGCAGGCTCCCCAGGACCTGGTCACAGGTCTCCTCCAGCGGACGGCCCGTGCCACCGAGGGCCTGGCGCAGCCGGGCGAGCCCGTCGTCCAGATCGCGGCCGGCCGCCTGGACGAGGCCGTCGGTGTAGAGGGCGAACACGCTGCCCTCGGGGACGTCGAACTCGGCGGTCTCGAAGGGCAGACCGCCCACGCCCAGCGGTGGGCCGATCGGCAGGTCCAGGAAGGCCGCCCCGCCGTCCGGGGCGATCAGGGCCGGTGGCGGGTGCCCGGCGCGGGCCATGGAACAGCGGCGTGCGACGGGGTCGTACACGGCGTACAGACAGGTGGCCCCGATCTCGCCCGGGCTCTCCGCGTCCTCGGCCTCGTCCGCCGTCCGCTCCGAGTCCAGCCGCAGCACGATGTCGTCGAGCTGGGTGAGCAGCTCGTCCGGGGCTAGGTCGACGTCGGCCAGGGTGCGTACGGCTGTCCGGAGCCGGCCCATGGTGGCGGACGCCTGGACGCCGTGGCCGACGACGTCGCCCACGACCAGTCCCACCCGGGCTCCGGAGAGCGGAATGACGTCGAACCAGTCGCCCCCGATCCCGGCGCGGGTGCTGGCCGGCTGGTAGCGGGAGGCGACCTCGACGGCGGCCTGCCGGGGTGCGCGGTGGGGCAGGAGGCTGCGTTGCAGTTCGAGGGCGATGGCACGTTCGCGGGTGTAGCGGCGGGCGTTGTCGACACAGACGGCGGCGCGGGCGGCGAGTTCCTCGGCCAGCAGCAGGTCGTCCTCGCCGAAGGACTCGGCCGTGCGGTGCCGGGAGAGGATCGACAGGCCGAGGGTGAGGCCGCGGGCGCGCAGCGGCACGGCCATGATCGAGTGGATGCCGTGCACCTCGATGCTGCGGGCGCGCTCGGACGAGCCCCCCGCCCACCGCAGCCCGGTGATGTCGTCGACCTCGTACAACAGGGCACGCCCGGTGGCCAGCGCGCGGCCCGACGGGGACCCCTCGTCGTAGGTGTGTGTGTTGCCGACCGGCACGACGGCTTCGGGGCAGCCCCCCCACCCGGACGGTTGGGCGGCGCGCGGAAAACTGTCCCTAAAAACAAACCCCCCC
>NZ_JARGEE010000519.1:0-5654 GCF_033794485.1 Streptomyces sp. MB09-02B | reverse complement strand
CCCGCCCGCCCGGCTGGCGCCTGACCCCGCGTTCCGTGGTCACCTTCGTCTGCGGCAGCGGCGGCGAGACCCTGAAGCTGCCTAAGCCGCACGAGACGCTGCCGGACAAGCTGGTGATCGCGCCCAAGTTCGTCGGCGAACGCGCTCTGGTCGAGCGGTGCGTGGTCACCCTCGCCGGTGAGCGCGGCCTGCTGCTCGTCGGCGAACCCGGAACAGCCAAGTCGATGCTCTCCGAGCTGCTGTCGGCCGCCGTGTGCGGCACCAGCGCGCTCACCGTGCAGGGCACCGCCGGCACCACCGAGGACGCCTTCCGCTACGGCTGGAACTACGCCCTGCTGCTCGCCCAGGGCCCCACCCCGCAGGCGCTGGTCGACTCGCCGGTGCTCGGCGCGATGCGCTCCGGCCGGGTGGCGCGGGTCGAGGAGATCACCCGCTGTCTGCCCGAGGTGCAGGACGCCCTGGTGTCGATCCTGTCCGACCGCCGGGTGAGCGTGCCCGAGCTGTCCGGCACGGACGACGCCCAGGTCGCGGCCGCGCCCGGGTTCACGGTCATCGCCACGGCCAACCTCCGCGACCGGGGTGTCTCGGAGATGTCGGCCGCGCTCAAGCGCCGCTTCAACTTCGAGACCGTCCATCCCATCGCCGACGTCGACGCCGAGACGGCCCTGGTCCGGCGGCAGGCGGAGGCGGCGGTGCAGCGGGCGGGCGCGGCCTTCGGCGTGGACGACGCGGTGCTCGACGTGCTGGTCACCGTCTTCCGGGACCTGCGTGCGGGGCGTTCCGCCGAGGGCTGGGACGTGGAGCGTCCGGGCACGGTGATGTCCACCGCCGAGGCCGTGTCGGTCGCGGCCTCGCTCGGGGTGGCCACCGCGTACCTGCCCGGCGGGGACGCGCTCGACCTCGTCCCCGGGCACCTGCTGGGCGTGGTCCGCAAGGACGACCCGGCCGACCACGCCCGGCTCCTCGGCTACTGGGACGGCCCGGTGCGCCGCCGCGCCGAGGACGGCTCGGCGATGTGGCGCCGCCTCTGGGACCTGCGGGAGAACCTTCGGTGACGACCACTCAGGATCCGCGGGCCGCCCTCACGGTCCTCGCCGACTCGGCGGCGCCGTACCTGCTGGGGGTACGGCACCACAGCCCGGCCCTCGCCGCAGCCGTGCCCGCCCTGCTGGACGCCTCCGGCGCGGATGTCGTCTGCGTGGAGCTGCCGGCCGACTTCCAGCACTGGCTGCCCCACCTCGCCGCCCCGGGCACCCTCGCGCCGGTCGCCCTGGCCGGGGCGAGCGAGGGCGGGCGCCTCGGCTTCTACCCGTTCGCCGACTTCTCCCCCGAACTCGCGGCCCTCCGCTGGGCCCGGGAGCGCGGGAAGGAGGCGGTTTGCTGCGACCTGCCGATGTCCCATCCGGCGTGGAGCACGGACCGACCGGGAGCGACCACGGGAGAGCCCGGCCCGGACACGAGCCGTCCGGTGACGGACACGGGCCGTCCGATGACAGACACGGGCCGTCCGATGACAGACACGGGCCGTCCGATGACAGACACGGGCCGTCCGATGACAGACACGGGCCGTCCGGTGACAGACACGGGCCGTCCGGTGACAGACACGAACGCCTCGCCGACGGGCACGGACTCGCCGCCGACAGAGACGGAAGCCCCGACGACGAACACGGGCGGCCCGACGACCGACACGGAAGCAGCGCCGACCGACACGGACCTCCCGACGACGGACGGGGACGCTCCTAGGACTTCCCTCGTCTCGCCCACCGCCTTCGCGGCGGCGCTCACCGCCGCCGGAACCGGCCGTGACGGTGACGATCTGTGGGACCGGTGTGTGGAGGTGCTCGCTCCCGGTTGCGCCCCCGAGGCGATCCGTCGGGCGGCCCTCGGTGTGGGGTGGGCGTTGCGCAGCGACGCCGAGTCGGCGGGCGGCGTGCCGCCGGTGGACCTGGCCCGTGAGGCGCACATGCGTGACACGATCGCCCGCGCGGCGGCGGGTGGACGCCGAGTCGCGGCCGTGATCGGCGCGTTCCACGCCCCGGCGCTGACGGACACGGCCGACGCGGACGTCGCCCCGACCTGCGCGCAGGACGGGGCGGTCGGAATCGCCGGCAAGGAGACGGCCGGGACGAGTGGTGCGGCGTCGGCAGCGGCGTCGGCAACGGGGGCGGACGGCATCGCTGCCGGGGCCCGGGGAGCGGGCCTCGTCCGGGAGCACCCGCCGGTCGTCACCTCACTCGTCCCGTACGCCTTCGACCTGCTGGACTCCCGCTCCGGGTACCCGGCGGGCATCCGCGACCCGCGTTGGCAGCAGGCGGTGTTCACGGCCGGGGGCGACCCCGAGCTGCTGCACGGCGCCGCAGCGCGGGCGATCACCGATGTGTGCCGGGAGTTGCGCGCGGCCGGGCACACCGCGGGCACGGGTGAGGCGGCCGAGACCCTGCGGATGGCGGGCGACCTGGCCAGTCTCCGGGGGCTCGCGGCCCCCGGCCGGGGCGAGGTCCTTGAGGCGTTGACGACGGTGATGGGCCAGGGCGAACCGCTCGGCCGTGGCCGGGCGCTCGCCCGGGCGCTCGAAGTGGTGCTGGTCGGCACCGACCGGGGCCGGACCGCGCCGGGCACCCCGCGTTCCGGTCTCGGCCCGTCCGTGGAGGCGGAGGTGGCCGCGCTGCGGCTGCCCGGCCCGGAGGACCCCGCCTCGCGCGAGCTCCGGCTCGACCCGCTCCGGTCCGCCCTCGACGGCCGCCGCGAGATCCTGCTCCAGCGCCTCGCCGTGTGCGGTGCCGGCTACGGCGAGTCCGTGGAGGTCTCCGGCACGGGCGACGGCACGGCGCTCACCACCCGGTGGCGGGTGTCCTGGTCCCCGGCGGTCCCCGTCCGGCTCGACCTGGCCGGGATACGGGGTGTGACCGCGGCCCTGGCCGCCGAGGGCACCCTGCGGGAGACCTTCCGCCGGGAGTCGGCCGACGGCGGGCCCACCTGCGCCCTGGTCCTCGCCGGGCTCCGGGCGGCGGCCCGCTGCGACCTGCCCGCGCTGGTCGCCGACCGGCTGGCGGACGCCGCCGCCGTGCTCCCGGCCTCGGCCACCCTGCCCGAACTGCTCGAAGGACTCGACCTGTTGGAGGCGCTGCGGCGGGGCCATCTGCCCGGCACCACGCCCGAGGGCAGGTCGGCGGCGGCCGAGCTGGCGGTCGACCTCCTGGAGGCGGCGGTCCGCGCGCTGCCCGGTCTCGCGGGAAGCGACCAGCCGGAGGACGCGGCCGCGCTCGTGGCGCTGGCGTCCCGGGCCGGTGAACACCGCCTCGGTCTGCGCATGGACGACGCCCTGGGCACGCTCGCGCGCTCCGGTTCCGCGCTGATCCAAGGGGCCGCCCTCGCCGCCCGGGTCCTGCTCGACCTCGACGGCGCCGACACCGTCGGGACGCGTGCGGCCGGCTGGATCGACACGGCCACCGGTCCCGACGGCCGCCTCGCGCTCGCCCGTCGTCTCAGCGGTCTGCTCAGCGGCGCGGCCCCGCTGCTCCAGTCCGCGCCCACCGCGCTGGACCCGCTGCTCGACCGTATCGACACGCTGACGGACCAGGGCTTCCTGGACCGGCTGCCCGCCCTGCGGGGCGGCTTCGACACGCTCACCCCGGCCGGCCGCGACCGTCTGCTCGGTACGGTCACCGAACGCCTCGGCGACCGCCTCGACCTGTCCCTCAGCGCTTCCCCGGAACTCCTCGCGCTGTGGACGGCGGCGGACACGGCGGGCCTGACCGCGGTCGCCTCCCTCCAGCTGCCGATCGGTACGGCCCCGGCGGGGCCCGCCGAGAGCACCGCCGCCGCGCGGACCCCGGCGGCCGAGGAAGGGCCGCGCCCCTCGACCGCTCTCCCGGTCGCCCGGACGGCGCCCGAGGCCGCGGTGCGGGCCGGCACCACCCACGCCCGGTCCGCGACCGAGGCCACCCGCGCTCCCGTGCCCGCCGGCACGCCCCGCTCCGACGGCCGGGCGCCGGGCTCCCCGCTCCACCTCTCCCCCACCGACCGCTGGCGGCTGCTCCTCGGCCGGGAGAGCGAGAGGCTGCCGCAGGACGCCCGGCGTTACGCGCACGCGCTCGACGAGTTGTACGGCAGCGGCCGGGGCGAGGGCTCCTCGGACCTCGGCCGGGGCGGCCCGGGTCAGGGCGGCGGTCAGGAGGCGTCGTTCCCCACGGCCCGGGAGTGGGGCGAGGAGTTGGACGCGCTGTTCGGCGCCGAAGTCCGTGAGGAGGTGCTGGCGCGGGCCGCCGACCGGGGCCGCACGGACGTACTGGCCGAGCTGGACCCCAAGGCCGTACGCCCCTCGGTCGATCTGCTGACCTCCGTGCTGAACCTCGCCGGCGGAATGCCCGAACAGCAACTGGCCAGGCTGCGCCCGCTGGTACGGCGGCTCGTCGACGAACTGGCCAAGGAGCTCGCCACCCGGATGCGCCCCGCGCTCACCGGCCTGGCCACCCCGCGCCCCACGCGCCGCCCGGGGGGCCGGCTCGACCTGCCGCGCACCCTGCGGGCCAACCTGGCGAGCGCCCACCGTACGGCGGACGGCCGGACCATGGTCGTACCGGAGCGGCCGGTGTTCAGCACCCGGTCCCGCAAGGAGGCGGACTGGCGGCTGATCCTGGTCGTCGACGTGTCCGGGTCGATGGAGGCCTCCGTCATCTGGTCGGCGCTGACCGCGGCCGTCCTGGGCGGTGTCCCCACGCTGTCGACGCATTTCCTGGCGTTCTCGACCGAGGTGATCGATCTGACCGACCGCGTGGACGACCCGTTGTCGCTGCTGCTGGAGGTCCGGGTCGGCGGCGGCACGCACATCGCGGCGGGGCTCGCGCACGCCCGTTCCCTGGTGACGGTGCCCAGCCGGACCCTCGTGGTCGTCGTGAGCGACTTCGAGGAGGGCTACTCGCTGGGCGGGCTCCTGGGCGAGGTACGGGCCCTCGCGAGTTCCGGGGTGCACCTGATGGGCTGTGCCGCCCTCGACGACACGGGCACCCCGCGCTACTCGGTGCCCGTCGCCCAGCAACTCATCGCGGCCGGCATGCCGGTCGCCGCCCTCAGTCCCCTCGCCCTCGCCCGCTGGGTGGGGGACCGCCTCCGCGGAGAGAGCCGATGAACGCCGAACTGCCCCCGGTGGCACCCGACGTGGTGGCCGCCGCCGTCGAGAGCCTGACCTCCAGGCTGCTCAAGAAACTGGACGCCGCTGTCGAGACGTACGCGGCCCTGCCCGTCGCGGTCGACGGCGGTGCCCTGCGCGTCCGGTGCGGCGAGGACGCGGAGGTCACCCTGACACCCGGCCCTTCGGGCGCGGTGACCGACACCGACGGGGCGGTGTGCAGTTGTCTGCTCGCCCCCCGCTGTCTGCACCGGGCCGCCGTCCTGAGCGCCTGCCCGGTGGCCGACGCCGAGCACATGGCCGCGGCCGAGCCGGAGACCGGGCCGTCCGGCGCGGCGGCGGACCTCCACGGAAGCGAGGGTGGAGCCCCGTCGACCGGAGGCCACCGAGCAGCCGGCGGGGACAGCTCGTCGACGGTCGGCGCGACCGTGGGAGCCGCCGCGTCCCTCGAAGCGGACGGGTCCTCCGCGGCCGCCGCGGCCGCGGAGGACCCGTCCGCTTCGAGGGACGCGGCGGCTCCCACGGT
>NZ_JARGEE010000518.1:0-5659 GCF_033794485.1 Streptomyces sp. MB09-02B | reverse complement strand
GGGTAGGACCCAGCGGGCTCCGGGCACCTTGGGGGCGGGGGTGAAGGGGCAGGTGGTCCAGGTGGCCACCGCGAGCAGGTCGGCGAGTCGGCGGCGTTCGCGGTCGCTCCAGCCGGTGCCGACCGCTCCGATGTAGCGCAGGGGGTCGTCGCGGAGTTCGCCGAGGAGGACGGCGCCGGGCAGTCGGCCAGTCGGCCGGCGCCGGGTACCCAGCCACCGATGACGGCATCGGAGGTCCGCACGTTTTTGATCTTGAGCCAGTCGGTGGAACGTACGCCCGGCCGGTAGGGCGACGTGAGCCGTTTCGCGATCACGCCCTCCAGCCCGGCTTCCCGGGTCGTCTGAAGTGTGCTCGCGGCGTGGTCGACGACGGCCGTGGGCACCGACCAGGCCGGTCCGTGCAGGCCGAGGCCGGTGAGGGTCTGGCGGCGTTCGGTCCAGGGCCGGCTGGTGAGGTCCCGGCCGTCGAGGTAGAGCACGTCGAACACGACCAGGTGCACGGGGACCCGCACGGCCAGGCGGGCGGCGCGGTCGGGGCTGCGCGCCAGGCCCATGCGGGACTGCCGGAGTTCGAAGTCGGGGCGGCCGTCCGCGTCCGTGGCGATGATCTCCCCGTCCAGCACCGCCGACCGGCCGCCGAGCGCGGCGGGCAGGCCGTGCAGTTCGGGATAGGCGGCGGTGACCGCATGCCCGCCCCGGGAGCGGATCGTCACCGTGCCGTCGCCGGGCAGAAGGCCAGGGCGCGCTGGCCGTCCTGCTTGGTCTCCACCGCCCATTGTTCGTCGCCGCCGGGCAGCGGCAGAATCCCGGCGGAGGCGAGCATGGGTGCGAGGACGGGAAGCGGGTCCATGGGCCAGGTGTGGCCGCAGTCGTGCGCCGCGTCACCTGGGCAGCCGGACATTCCCCCAGACAGCCCCGCCACCAGCGCCGCGGATCACCTGCGGCCGACCCTGCGGGTGACTCTGCTCGGCTCGTTCCCATCAGCCTCTGCCAGTGCCCCGGCGTGCTTCTCCTCTCGGACGGTCCCGGACCCGGACGGCCGGGACGTAGCAGGCGCGAGAGGTGACGACGTGCCAATGCACTGCCGGCTCGGCATACGAGTAAGTGGCCGCGTTCTGAGGCGGATTCGGCGGATCGCAGCCGATGAAGCGGTGGGCACGGCTCAGCCGCGAGTTCGTCCCGTGCCTCGCGTGGGAAGCGCGGGTGTGACCTGTATGGATGGGGAGCCGTGCGCGGTCGGTGTGGGGCGGGTGTGCCGTGTGCCGGTTCCGTGGGCGAGGGTCTCGGTGAGGTCGGCCAGCAGTGTGCTGGGGGTGTAGGGGGAGGCCGTGACGCTCCAGGTGGGGTGGTCGATGCTGGGGCCGGCCCAGATGGTCCAGGTGGCGAGGGTGCTGTTGGGCTGCTGGGCGGCGAAGGCGTCGAACTGGATACCGGCGTCCCCGGGCGGGTTCGTCCAGCGGATCCAGCGCCCGTCGACGGTGTGCTTCCAGCCGGCGTCGGTGAGGGGCTTCGTGGCGGTGGCGACGGTCTTCTCGTGGACGGGACTTCCGACGGCGGTGCCCCACGCGTCGCCCTCGGCGAGGTGGTGCAGCAGGGTCTGGAGTATGGGGGCGGGGGTGGTGCCGGTTGCGGTGAGGTGCCACCGACGGGCGTCTCGTAGGCGGCCACGGTCCAGGCGGTCTCGCGGGGGTCGGTTTCGTGGACGCGCTCGATACGCAGGGTCTGAGACTCGTGGATGACGTGGGTCGTGTCATCCGACCAGGTCCGCCACTTCTCGAACTCGCCGTGCTCGTCGACAAAGGTGCCGAGGAGTGCGTCGTGGTCGCCGGTATCAGCCAGATGGATGGGGACGGTCTCCGGCTCCGGCCGGGATGGTTCGGACTTGGCCGTGGTGACGTCGAAGACGGAGCGCGCTGCGATGGCGGCATGCTCGGTGTCGGTCAGGGGTGCCGGGCCGGGACGCATCGTGGCTGCGTGGACCTTTTCGAAGGCCGTCAGTGCCTTTGCGGGTGAGTCGAAGGTGTCGGCGACCTGGCGCAGGTGGTCCTCGCCGTGGAGGTAGACGGACTTGCCGCCTCGGTCGAGGTAGGTGCCCACCGCGACGGTGGTGTGGCCGGCGTGGGCGTGGGCGTGGATGAGGAGACGGCCGTGGCGGATGTCGTCGTGGATTTTCTGCGCCTGCTGGGAGATCTCGCGGATCTCGCTGCGGGTGCACCAGGGCATCGGATAGTCCGGCCAGGTCCATCCTTCGTCGATGGCTTCCTGGAGGCGAGGGGTGATCTCGACGGTGATGCCTCCGGCCCTCAGGACTCCAGCCGGCGGCCTCCAGAGCCGTGAGGGCGACGTGGGCCTGTGTGCCGGTCAGGACGGGCCTGCACGGCGCTGGGGTGAGTGGGGTGGGCGTCGAAGAGGACGTGGGCGTCGATGGCGGGAGGACTCACGATCGGGGTCTCGTCTGTTCTGCCGGTGGCCGGGCCTTCGGACGCGGCCACCGACGTGTGTGCGGGGGCTATCGGGTTGCCCGTGGGGACTGGGCAGTGTGTGCGGCCGTGGTGGTCGGTGGGCCGGCGCGGGTGGTGACGGCCGGCCGCCGCCGCTGTTGTGGCGGGGTGGCTGTGGTGGCGTGCTGCCAGCGGGTGCGCACGGCGGACAGGTCGGCGAGGGCGCGGCGGCTGCCGAGGATGAGTTGGTTCGGCGTGGTCGCCGGGTTGTCGGTGAACGCCGTGATGCGCAGGCCCACCTGATGCGCGATCGCCAGGACCGAGCGCTGGAGGATCCGCTCGCCCCAGTACTCAGCGGAACCGGCCGCCGCTTTGAGGAGGCCGAGCAGCTCGGCCGGTTCTGTCCCGGGTGTGAGGAGGCCGCGTTGCTGGGCCTCCCACACAACGGTGACCGGGTCGACAGGGGCACGGTGCCTGGCTAGAGCGGTCAGGCACTGCCACAGGCCGGCGTGCAGGGGGTGGGTGAAGTCGTCCGTGCTCAGCCACCGCAGCTGCTCTACGTCATCAGGGTGTGCCGTCGCGGCCGCGATCAGCAGCCGCTCCTCATCGGCTGCCTCCTCGGCGTTGCCGAGGACAGCCGTCGGGGCGGGGGCGCGGGGCAGGGAACCGGCATGCGACGGGAATCTGGCGGAGATGTCGTCTACGGCGCGGGCCAGGGTGTCGGCTGGGAAAGGGTGTCGGGCACCGGGTGTGGGAGCGTGACGTCCGACGCGGTCAGCGCGAGGCGCTCGGCGTGGGCGCGCAGAGTCCGGCGGGCTCGTTCGGCTTCGAGCATCCGTGCGTACGCCTGCGCGTGCCGGGGCTGTGGGCAGACCTGGATCAGGGTGTGCAGGTAGGAGGCGGTCAGAGCGCGGGCGTCCTCGCGGGCGGTGGCGAGGACCGCGTTGAGCCAGTTGGTGTCCTGCGTGTGCTGGTCCGGGTTGGGGGCGGGCAGGGCGCGGATGGCGCCGAACAGGGCGCTGTGCGCGTAGTTGGAGAACGAGTCCGGCGTGATCCCGTCGACGTTGTGGAGGCGGTGGGTTCGAGGAGGAGAGCGCCCAGGAGGGCCTGCTCGGTGTAGTGCACGGGGTGCGGCGGATACGTGTCGAGCAGATCGTCGAGGTCGCTCGCGGCTTGGTCGGGGGCGGGGGCATCAGGCTGCCAGGGTGAAGTCGTCGGGGTTGAGGGGGACGCGCAGGTGGTCGGCGAGGAGGTGACCGGCGAGCAGCGGGGGGACGGCGTTGCCGATCTGGGAGAACTGCTGGCCCTTGTTGCCGGCCCAGGGGTAGTCGGAGGGGAAGGTCTGCAGGAGGCCGGCCTCGCGTGCGGTGATCCGGATCGGCTCTGGGGGTACGGGTGTTGCGGCCCCCGGTTCGTCCACCCGCGGAGTACCGACGGGTTCGGCGATCCAGGCGCATTCGTTGGCGCGCCGTCCGAAGAACAGGGTTCCGGCCGGTTCCTCGATCGGTCGGACGGTGGCGTTGGCCTGGTTGTTGTTGCGAAGGGACCAGGACCAACGGTGCGCTTCGGCTAGTAGGACTCCGTTAGGTCGCTCGGGGTCTTGGGTTCTGGCTGATGGTGGACGTTCTGGGCAGAGGTCGGTGGCAGGTGGTGCAGGTGCCGGTCCAGCAGTTCAGCAGGTCCTGGAGGGTGTCGAGGATCTGGTAGAGGGTGAGTTGGCCGTATCGGCTTTTGGGGCCAGGCGCTGTTCGGTGAGGAACGCGTGGGCGGCGGTGACCAGGGTGACGTGGTGGTGCCAGCCGGTCCAGGAACGTCCTTCGAAGTGGTCCAGGCCGAGGCCGTGCTTGAGTTCGCGGTAGTCGTGCTCGATGCGCCAGCGGATCTTGGCCAGACGGACCAGTTCGGCGACCGGGGTGTCTGCTGGCAGGTTGGACAGCCAGTAGCCGGTGGGTGCTTCGGCGCCGTCGGGCCATTCGAACCTGAGGTTCCCCCGAGATGCGGAGGGTGCTGACAGAGGGTCAGATGGTTCTCATGAGAGGAACATCGACCATGGCTGCCCCCAGGAAGTACTCGTTGGAGTTGCGTGAGCGTGCGGTGCGGATGTACCGGACCTCCGACCCGAAGCCCCAGATCAAGCGGCTCGCCATCGAGCTCGGAAGCAAGGGGGTGCGCGAGATCGCCCGCGCCCTGGGGCGTGACCCCGGGACAATCTCTCGCGAACTGCGCCGCAACGCCGCCACGCGCAGCGGCAAGCAGGAGTACCGCGCGACGGTCGCCCAGTGGAAGGCTCAGCAGGCGGCCAAGCGCCCGAAGAGCGCGAAGCTCGCGGGCAACGACCGGTTGCGTGAGTACGTTCAGGAGAGGTTGTCGGGGAACGTTCACCGGCCTGACGGGACGGTCGCCGCAGGACCGCAGACGCCTCCGTGGAAAGGGCTGAACAAGCCGCACCGGCAAGAAAGGCGGTGGGCGACAGCATGGAGCCCGGAACAGATCTCGCACCGGCTGAAGGCCGACTTCCCCGAGGATGAGTCCATGCGCATCAGCCACGAGGCGATCTACCAGTCGCTGTTCATCGAGGGCCGTGGTGCGCTCAAGCGTGAGCTGGTCGCCTGCCTGCGCACCGGGCGGGCGCTTCGAGAGCCTCGGTCGAGGTCACGGAACAAGCCGCAATGGCATGTCACTGCGGATGTCGTCCTCAGTGAACGTCCTGCAGAGGCCGCAGACCGCGCGGTCCCGGGGCATTGGGAAGGCGATCTGATCATCGGGACGGGCCGGTCCGCGATCGGCACGCTCGTCGAGCGCAGCAGCCGATCCACCCTCCTGGTGCATCTGCCGAGGATGGAGGGCTGGGGCGAGGTGCCGCCCGTGAAGAACGGCCCGGCGTTGGGCGGTTACGGCGCCGTGGCGATGAACACTGCCCTGACGGTGTCGATGACGAAGCTACCCGAGCAGCTCCGCAAGACACTGACCTGGGACCGCGGGAAGGAACTCTCCGGGCATGCCCAGTTCGCACTCGAGACCGGGACGAGGGTGTTCTTCGCCGATCCGCACTCGCCCTGGCAGCGCCCGACGAACGAGAACACGAACGGGCTGCTGCGTCAGTACTTCCCGAAGGGCACCGACCTGTCCCGGTGGTCCGCCGAGGACCTCGAAGCCGTCGCCCTGGCGATCAATAACCGACCCCGCAAGATCCTCGGGTGGAAGACCCCGGCCGAGGT
>NZ_JARGEE010000517.1:0-5662 GCF_033794485.1 Streptomyces sp. MB09-02B | reverse complement strand
TTTTTTTTTTTTTTTTGTTTTGGGGGGCTCCCTGGAGTTTACACATGGGTTTTGTGTGGCGCGTTCGATGTTTTTAAGAGACCACCCACCACTCCACCACTCGACCCAACCGCGCCCCCGTCGTGAGCCACTCCACGTGACTCTCGACACCTTTGCCTGCGGGCTCAACCTCCGTCGCGTGACATTCGTCATTCCAGGGGAAAGCCCTGCCATGTCCAAGTGCGGTACGGGATGCGGCATATGACGTCGGCTGTTTGCCACCCGGCGCCCCGTCGCCCATTCCGTTGCGGCGGCGCCTGGCGCTAAGGTCCCCGTCGGTGGGTCGAGGTCCCTCGCCCACCGTGCCCTCGGGGGGAGGGAAGGAACCCAACACGATGCCCGTACCCGTACCGCGGCAGAGAGCGATCCCGGCCGCGGAGAGTGGTCAGGCGCACGCCGTGTCCGCGCCCGGCGGACCGTCCGGAGAGGGGGCTGCCATGAACGCCTCGGCCCTGGCCCCTGTAGACAACTCCACACGCCCGCCCGGCTCCCACGCCGCCGGCCCCGGCACCACGGGCCCGGCCCCCCAGTCCAGCCCCACCAACCTCACGGTGCTCCTCATCGAGGACGACCCGGCGGGTTCCCTCAACGTGCCCGAACTGCTCGACTCGGCGGGCAAACCGATCCGTGTCCGCACCGCCCGCAACCTCACCGAGGCCCAGCGGCTGCTGACCGACGACGTCAACTGCATCCTCCTGGACCTGGCACTCCCGGCCCCGGCCCGCCCCACCGACCCGGACACCGAGTCGGCCGACCACCCCGACGAGGAACTCGCCGTCCTCAAGCACGTCCTGACCCTGGCCCCCCGCCACGCGGTCCTGGCCCTCACCGACTCGGGCGACGCCGAGCGCGGCACGGAGGCGGTACGGGTGGGCGCACAGGACTACCTGTTCCGGGACGAAGTGGACGGCCGCCTCCTGAGCCGCGCGATCCGCTACGCGGTGGAGCGCAAGCGGTCCGACACGGCCGAGCGCCGGCTCACCGAGTCCAAGCTGCGCGCCCAGGAGAACGCCCGCCTGGAACGCGGCCTGCTGCCGACCCCCCTCTTGGAGGGCTCGTCCCTGAGGTTCGCCGCCCGCTACCGGCCGGGGCGTTCCCGCGCCCTGCTCGGCGGCGACTTCTACGACACCGTCCGCACCCCGGACGGCACCGTGCACGTGATGATCGGCGACGTCTGCGGGCACGGCCCCGACGAGGCGGCGCTCGGCGTGGAGCTGCGCATCGCCTGGCGGGCGCTGACCTTCGCGGGGCTCTGCGGTGACGAACTGCTGTCGACGCTGCAGCGCGTCCTGGAGCACGAGCGGGAGAGCGACGAGATCTTCGCGACGCTCTGCACGGTCGACATCGCCCCCGACGGCCGCCGCGCGGGCCTCTGCCTCGCTGGTCACCCGTCCCCGCTGATCGCCCGCCATGGCCAGGACGGCCGTCCGACCCCGCCGGCCGAGCTGCTGCCGTACGACAACGGCGGCCCTGCCCTCGGTCTGCTGCCGAACGCCCGCTGGCCGCGCACTCAGATCGAACTGGGGGCCGCGTGGAGTCTGATGCTCTACACCGACGGCCTGATCGAGGGCCGGATCGGCCAGGGCAAGGAACGGCTCGGCCAGGACGGCATGGTGGAAATGGTCCGCCGCCAGCTCGCTGAGGGTCTGCGCGGCGAGGAGTTGCTGCGCGCCGCCGTGAACGAGGTCCGCAACCTCAACGGCGGCGAACTGACCGACGACGTGGCGGTCCTGCTGCTGGACCGGGAGGCCTGAGCAGGCTCGGCCTCGGAGGGGGCACGGCCTCGGAGGAGGTCACCGACCGCCGTTGTAGGGGCCGTACGGACCGTCGCTGCTGGAGCCTCGGTTACCGCCGCGGCCACCGCCGCCGGAGATCTGCCGCACGGCGGGACGCACGTCGACGATGTAGACGATGCTGGCGATGAGACCGATGATCGGCAGGAACGACAGGAGCGGGAAGAGCAGGCTCACGACGAGCGCGATCCCGAGGATGATCAGCCAGAAGACCTTGGTCTGCTTGTCCGTCGCGCGGAACGCGTCCTCCCGCCGGAACGCGGCGTCGATCACCGCGAACGCGGCGAGTGCGATCACAACGAGCTGCAACAGCCCCATGAACCCCGCGAAGCCGCTCATCAGCATGGTGCCCACCACCGCCCGTTCCGTTCACGCTTCCGAATGCCGACCGTTTCTCCCACGCGGCCACCGTACCCGTAGAACGGGCCGGCCACCCCAAAGGTGCCCGGCCCGTCTCCGTACCGCGAGGTACTGACAGGCACTGCACGCGTACGTCCACGCGTACCTACACGCGCGCGTGCACACATACCTCTCGCACTGTCGCCGACTCCGTGATCTCCGTGATTTCCGCGATCTCCGTGATCTCCGTGATCTCCGTGATCTCCGTGATCGCCGTGATCGCCGTGATCGCCGTCATCGGCTATGTCGCCCACCGGGCGGTTCGCCCTTGCGCTTACTTGGCGGGCGGGGTGGTCTTCTTCGCGGCCGTCGTCTTGCGCGCCGGAGCCTTCTTCGGCGCGGCCTTCTTGGCGGCGGGGGCGGGCGCGGGCGCGGCCTGGGCCGGAACCGGCTTCGCGGCCGCCGGCTCGTCCTTGACCTCGACCGGCTGGGACTTCGGCTCGACGGCGATCGCGAGCTCCTCGATCTCCTCCGCGGCCTCGCCACGCCAGGTCCGCACGGCCTGCTCACCGTGCTCGGCGACCCGCTCGTACGTCTCCCGGGCCTTCACCGCGTACTCGGCGGCGACGCCGACGCTGCGCAGCGCGAGGTCCTGAGCACTCTCGCCGAGCTTCTTCAGGTCGGTGTCGAGGGTGCCGATGATCTCGGTGACCTTGGTCTGGAGGTTCTCCTGGGTCTCCTTGACGCGGGCGGTGGCCTTCTCCTGCACGGCCTTCGGGTCGGTCTGGCGTACGGCGTCGATCTTGGCCGGCGCATCCGCGCGCAGCTGCTCGACGAGGCCGGGGACCTTCTTCGCCTGCTGGAGGGCGAGGTCGGCGGTGCCGGCGGCGAAGTAGAAGGGGGTCGGGTCGGTGACGGCCTTGCGGATGTCGTCGGTGATGGCCATGGTGAGAGTCCTCCGGGTTGCTTGCTGCTGAGGGTTTTGAGTCGTTCAGGTCCGAGTCGGCTTCGGCTACTTCGGCTTCGGCTTTGACCTCTTCGGCTTCGGCTTGGCCATGGTCGTGGTCAACTCGCCGTGCGCCGCGGACCGGCATCGCCGCCGTCGGCCGTACGAGGGCCGGGGGCCGAGGCTTCCTCGGCACCCGCCGCATCCGTCACCGAGCCAGTTCCCGTGCCGGCACCGAGGTCGATGTCGGTCGCGAGGTCGGTCTCGACCCCGGTATCCGCCGCGACCTCGGCCCCGATCTCGAATCCGTTCTCCTTGCGGAAGGACTCGTAGATCTGGAGCAGCACCTGCTTCTGCCGCTCGTTCAGTGTGGGATCGGCGAGGATGACGGCGCGTGTCTCCACCTCGTCCCGGTCCCGCTCCGCGTCGAGGATGCCGGCCCGCACGTACAGCGTCTCGGCAGAGATCCGCAGCGCCTTCGCGACCTGCTGCAGCACCTCCGCGCTCGGCTTGCGCAGCCCGCGCTCGATCTGGCTCAGATACGGATTGGACACCCCGGCGGCGTCGGCGAGCTGCCTGAGCGACAGCTGCGCGTTTCGCCGCTGTTCACGCAGGTACTCACCGAGATTGCCGACGTTGAGCGATGCCATGCCCCCACCATGCACCACCCCCGCTAACTATTGCAAGCACCCGCTTGCAAAAGTGCGCTACGCCACGAACGCGGCGGGGCGGGGTGGAGCCAGCCGCAGGGTCAGCGGGGTCAGTTGCGGACGCCGCGCTTGAAGGCGGACTTGGACCAGAGGTAGCCGGTGAGGCCGAGGGCCGTGCACCAGGCCAGGGCGAACCAGCCGCTGTTGCCGATCTCGGTGCCCATCAGCAGGCCGCGGAGGGTCTCGTTGATGGGGGTGAAGGGCTGGTGTTCGGCGAACCAGCGCAGACCGGTCGGCATCGAGTCGGTGGGGACGATGGCGCTGCCCAGGAAGGGGAGGAAGGTGATGGGCATCGGCATGTTGCTGGCGGACTCGACGGTCTTGGCGACCAGGCCCATGCCGGCCGCGAGCCAGGTCAGGGCGAGGGCGAGGACGGTGAGCAGGCCGGCTGCGGCGAGCCACTCCAGGGCGGTGGCGTTCGGCCGGAAGCCGATGGCGAGCGCCACGCCGGTGACCACCACGGTGCCGAGGACGGTCTGGACGAGATTGCCCAGGACGTGGCCGGTGAGGAACGAGGCCCGGGAGATCGACATGGTGCGGAAGCGGTTCACGATGCCCTCGGTCATGTCCATGCACACGCTGAGGGCGGCTCCGATGCAGCCGGTGGCGACGGTCATCAGAATGATGCCGGGCGCGACGTAGTCGATGTAGTCGATGCCGGCGACGCCCTCGCCCTGCGGCGCCTGCGGGCCCTGGATACCGGCGCCGAGTGCGCCGCCGAAGGCGTAGTTGAAGAGGAGCAGGAAGAGGACCGGCATCATCACGATGGTGACGACGACGGACGGGTAGCGGATCGCGCGCTTCATATTGCGGCGGAACATGGTGACGGAGTCACGGGCCGCGTAGCTGACACTGCTCATCGGGAGATCTCCTGCTGCTGCTTGTCGCCGGTCAGGGTGAGGAAGACGTCGTCGAGGTCCGGGGTGTGCTGCGAGAGCGCCTCGGGGGTGACGCCGGCGCCGTCGAGGATGTCCAGGACCGCGCGGAGGGTGGGGACGGTGCCGTCGGAGGGGATCTGGAGGGTCAGTTCCTCGTCGTCGCGGGCGGTCGCGGCGAAGTGGGAGGCGGCCAGCTCCAGCGCCTCCGCATCGGCGAACCTGAGCGAGATGTGACCGCCGGGGATCAGGCGCTTGAGCTCCTCCGCCGTACCTTCGGCGACCAGTTTTCCGCCGTCGAGCACGGCGATACGGTCCGCCAGTTGGTCGGCCTCCTCCAGGTACTGGGTGGTGAGGAAGATCGTCACGCCGTCCTCGTCGACCAGGGAGCGGATGATCTCCCACATGGTGCGGCGGGAGCGCGGGTCCAGGCCGGTCGTGGGCTCGTCGAGGAAGATGATGCGCGGGTCGCCGACCAGCGTCATCGCCAGGTCCAGCTTGCGCCGCATCCCGCCGGAGTAGGTGGCGACGGGCTTGCGGGCGGCCTCGGTGAGGTCGAAGCGGGCGAGCAGGTCGGCGGTACGGCGCCGGCCCTCGCGGCGGGGCAGATGGTGCAGGTCCGCCATGAGCATCAGGTTCTCCTCGGCGTTGAGGAGGTTGTCGACGGCCGCGAACTGGCCGGTGACACCGATGAGTTTGCGTACGGCGTCGGCTTCGCGGTCCAAGTCGTGACCGGCGAGGCGGGCGGTGCCGGAGTCGGCGGCGATGAGCGTCGACAGGATCTGGACGGTCGTGGTCTTGCCCGCACCGTTGGGGCCGAGCAGGGCGAAGACGGTACCGCCCAGGATGTCGAGGTCGATACCACGCAGGACCTGCTTGTCGCCGTACGACTTGGTGAGGCCGGTGGCGGTGAGGCCGGTGGCGGCCGAGGTTCGGTCGGGGGGCGGGGTGCGGTCCGGG
>NZ_JARGEE010000516.1:0-5665 GCF_033794485.1 Streptomyces sp. MB09-02B | reverse complement strand
GGGTTCGGTGCGGGGTTCGGTGCGGGGGTGACGAGAACGGGTCGGTCATCCCTTGGTCTCCTTGCGCGGCTCGGGTCCGGGTGCGGACCGCAGGGAGGGGGGCGGGCGTGAACGCTACTCGTGGGTTCGGCGAAGCGCGAGCCTTTCGGCAAACTGATCGGTCGGTATGCGCTTACTTGGAGGATCTGCCGCTGACCTGGGGTGTTACCCGGATTAACTCAGGTTTTTGAACGAGGGTCAGTGTGAGCTGTGCCTCAGGGATCGCCCGGTGGGGGGCGGGCGGGGTGCATCAGTCCTTCAGTACCGGAAACCTCCGGGGCGCGAGTACCAGCAGCACCAGCAGTGCCGCCGTCGCCGCACAGGCCGCGCCCAGGTACACCGCGTGGACCGCGTCCGCGATCGCGTGCCGGTACGGCTCGGCGGCCGCTCCGGCACCGAGGCCGTGCGTCACGGCGTCGAGGTTTCCCGAGCCGCCCAGTCGGGACGCCAGCACCCCGTTCGCCACCGCGCCGAAGACCGCCGCGCCCAGGGTCTGCCCGGTCTGGCGGCAGAAGAGGATGGAGGCGGTGGCCGTGCCCCGCTCCTCCCACTCCACCGACGACTGCACGCCGATGATCAGGGGAAGTTGGAAGAGCCCCAGCGCCGCGCCCAGCAGGAGCATCAGCAGTGTCGGTTGCCAGGGTTCGCCGGGGTAGGGGAGGAGGACGAACGAGAAGAGGGCGAGCGCGGCGACCGTGATCCCGAGGACCGATGTGTTCCGGAAGCCGATGCGGCGGTAGACGTGCTGGCTGAGGGCCGCCGACAACGGCCAGGTCAGCGTCCAGACCGAGACCAGGAAACCGGCGGCCACCGGCTCCAGGCCCAGTACGGACTGGGCGTAGGTCGCGAGGAACACGGTGGGGGCGACCATCAGCAGGCCCAGCGCGCCGAGCGCCAGGTTCACCGCCGCGATCGTGCGCCGGCGCCACACCCAGCCCGGGATGATCGGCTCGGCGGCCCGGCGTTCGACCAGCACCAGTACCGCGATCAGGGCGACTCCCGTGCCCAGCAGCGTGATCGAGGGCCAGGAGAACCAGGACCAGGCCACCCCGCCCTGCACCAGCGCCGTCAGCAGGGCCCCTCCGCAGGCGAGGATCGTCAGGGCGCCCGCCCAGTCGATCCGGGGCCGGCTGCCCGTCGACTCCCTCGGCGGCTCGTGCAGATGACGGACCAGCAGCCACAACGCCACCGCGCCGAGCGGCAGGTTGATGAGGAAGATCCAGCGCCAGTCCGCGTACGCGGCCAGGACACCGCCCACTCCGGGGCCCGCCACCGCCGACACCGCCCACACCGTGGACAGTTTGGACTGGATCTTTGGCCGTTCTTCCAGCGGATACAGATCCGCCGCCAGCGTCTGCACCGTGCCCGCGAGGGCGCCGCCGCCCAGGCCCTGGACGACCCGGAAGGCGATCAGGGCGGCCATGTTCCAGGCCAGCGCGCACAGCAGTGAGCCCAGCAGGAACACGGCGGCGCCCACGACGAGGACCGGTTTGCGGCCGAAGGTGTCGGAGAGCCTGCCGTAGACGGGGAGGGTGACGGTGGCGGCGAGCAGATAGCCGGAGAAGAGCCAGGAGAAGACGGAGAAGCCGCCGAGGTCGGCGACGATCTGCGGTACGGCGATCGAGACGATCGTGGCGTCCAGCGCGGCCAGGCCCATGGCCAGCATCAGCGCGGCGGTGACGGCTCTCCGGCGGCCGGATCCGCTGTGCCGCCGCGCCGGGTCGGGCGGCGTGGGCGCGCACCCCATGCTGCCGAGCGGACCGCCGTCCACCGGGCGGTCGTCGACCGGATCGCCGTCCACCGCGTTGTCGTCCACCGGATACCTTCCCCTTGCACCTATCTGCCGCCGACCACCATGCCATTGACCCTGACGCGACGGCAGGGTGCAGCCTGGTGGCACCGGAGGGAGGAGGTGGACCCCTAGGCCGTCTCCTCCCGGTGGGCGAGATCCCCTAGGGGTATCTCCGTACTACGGCCGGGGGCGGGTTCGTACCGGCGGAGGACGAGACGGCGGGCCTCCCGTCCTTAACCTGGCTTTACGCCGCTGGGGGGCGGTGCACCGGAGCGGTGGGGGTGGGGTTTTCCCCAGCGGAAGACTGCGCTGGGCACCAGCGCGCCGGACCCCCTCCGGGGACCAGACTCATCGACGTACCGCACGGCAAGCCGCCACGAACGCGGCGACACAGCAGCATCCGCTGCCCGACTTAGGAGACATACCGTGACATCGGCTGTAACCATCACCAGGCACGGGGGTACTGGAGGGACTACGGCCGTTGCCGCGCGGGCGCGGCAGGTCGTGAAGGCGTACGGGTCCGGTGAGACCCGTGTCGTCGCCCTCGACCACGTGGACGTGGACATCGCGCGAGGTCAGTTCACCGCGATCATGGGTCCCTCGGGGTCCGGCAAGTCGACCCTCATGCACTGCCTCGCCGGACTCGACACCGTGACATCGGGTCAGATCCACCTCGACGACACCGAGATCACCGGGCTCAAGGACAAGAAGCTCACGCAGTTGCGCCGGGACCGGATCGGGTTCATCTTCCAGGCGTTCAACCTGCTGCCCACGCTGAACGCGATAGAGAACATCACGCTCCCGATGGACATCGCGGGGCGCAAGCCGAACAAGGAGTGGCTGGGGCGGGTCGTCGACACCGTCGGGCTCTCCGACCGGCTGAAGCACCGGCCCACCCAGCTCTCCGGCGGCCAGCAGCAGCGCGTCGCCGTGGCCCGGGCGCTGGCCGCCCGGCCGGAGATCATCTTCGGCGACGAGCCCACCGGCAACCTGGACTCCCGCGCCGGCGCCGAGGTCCTCGGCTTCCTGCGCAGGTCGGTCGACGAGCTGGGCCAGACCATCGTGATGGTCACCCACGACCCGGTGGCCGCCTCGTACGCGGACCGGGTGCTGTACCTGGCCGACGGCCGCATCGTCGACGAGATGCTCAAGCCGACCGCCGAGGCCGTGCTGGACCGTATGAAGGACTTCGACGCCCGGGGGCGTACGTCATGAGTGTCATGAAGACCTCCCTGCGCAACTTCTTCGCGCACAAGGGACGGATGGCGCTCTCCGCCATCGCGGTCATGCTGTCGGTGGCGTTCGTGACGGGGACCCTGGTCTTCACCGACACGATGGGCACCACGTTCGACAAGCTGTTCGCGGCCACCTCCTCCGACGTCACGGTCAGCGCCAAGGGCGCCTCGGACAGCGGTGAGACGCAGACCGACAACGGCAAGCCGCCGGTCATGCCCGCCTCCGTCGTGGACAAGGTGGGCGGCGCGGACGGCGTGAAGTCGGCCGAGGGCACCGTCTTCTCGACCTCGGTGACGGTCGTCGACGCCGACAAGGACAACCTCTCGCCCACCAGCGGCGCCCCGACCATCGTCGGCAACTGGAACGCCAACGACGCCCGCACCATGAAGATCTCCTCCGGCAACGCCCCGCGCGGACCGGACCAGATCATGGTCGACGCCGACACCGCCGACAAGCACGACCTGGGGCTCGGCGACGCGATCGGCGTGATCAGCGCCGTCGGCACGCACGAGGCGAAGATCTCCGGCATCGCCGACTTCCAGGTCACCAACCCGGGCGCCGCGATCTTCTACCTCGACACCGAGACCGCGCAGAAGGCCCTCGTCGGCGAGAGCGGCGTCTACACCAACGTCAACATCACCGCCGCCGACGGCTTCACGGACGCGCAGGTCAAGAAGAACGTCTCCGCCGAACTCGGCGGCGCCTACAAGGTGCAGACCGCCAAGGAGATCGCGGACGCCAACGCCAAGGACGTCGGCGAGTTCATGAGCGTGATGAAGTACGCCATGCTCGGCTTCGCGGGGATCGCCTTCCTGGTCGGCATCTTCCTGATCATCAACACCTTCTCGATGCTGGTCGCCCAGCGGACCCGCGAGATCGGCCTGATGCGGGCCATCGGCTCCAGCCGGGGCCAGGTCAACCGGTCGGTCCTCGTCGAGGCCCTGCTCCTGGGCGTGTTCGGCTCGATCCTCGGCGTCGCCGGCGGCGTCGGCCTCGCCATCGGCCTGATGAAGCTGATGAGCGCCACCGGCATGAACCTGTCCACCGACGACCTCACCATCGCCTGGACCACCCCGGCGGTCGGCCTGCTCCTCGGCATCGTCGTCACCGTCCTCGCCGCCTACGTCCCGGCCCGGCGCGCCGGCAAGGTCTCCCCGATGGCCGCCCTGCGCGACGCCGGCGCCCCGCTGGACGCCAAGGCCGGCCTCGTCCGGGCCGTGATCGGACTGCTCCTGACCGGCGCCGGCGGCTACTGCCTCTACCTGGCCTCCGCAGCCGACAAGGCGAGCGAAGGCTCGATGTGGCTCGGCGGCGGGGTCGTCCTGTCCCTCATCGGCTTCGTCGTCATCGGTCCGCTGCTCGCCGGCGCGGTGGTCCGGGTGCTGGGCGCGGTCCTCCTGCGGGCCTTCGGACCCGTCGGCCGCATGGCCGAGCGCAACGCGCTGCGCAACCCCCGCCGTACGGGGGCCACCGGCGCCGCCCTGATGATCGGCCTCGCCCTGGTCGCCTGTCTCTCCGTCGTCGGCTCCTCCATGGTCGCCTCAGCCACGGACCAGCTCGACAAGACGGTCGGCACGGACTTCATCATCCAGTCCGACACCGGCCAGCTGATCACCCCGCAGGCCGTCGCGGCCGCGAAGTCCGCCGAGGGCGTCAAGAGCGTCACCGAGTACAAGTACACCCAGGCCGACTTCACCACCCCCGACGGCAAGACGCTCGAGAAGACGGCGATCACCGCCGCCGACCCGAGCTACGCCACCGACCTCGCCACCGAGGTCGTCGCGGGCAAGCTGACCGACGCCTACAAGCCCGACTCGATGTCCGTCCACGAGAAGTTCGCCGAGGACCACGACGTCACGCTCGGCTCGAAGATCGCCGTCGCCTTCAAGGACGGCCGCACGGCCGACCTGACCGTCCGCGCCATCACCAGCAGCGACGTCGTCATCGACGCCGGGGCGATGTACACCTCCATCGACACGATGGCCAAGTACGTGCCGGCCGACAAGATGCCCCTGGACCAGCTGCTCTTCGCCTCGGCGAAGGACGGCCAGGACGCGGCCGCGTACAAGTCCCTCAAGGACGCGCTGCACGACTACCCGCAGTACGAGGTCCGCGACCAGACCGACTACAAGGAGGCCCTGAAGGGCCAGATCGACCAGCTCCTGAACATGATCTACGGCCTGCTCGCCCTCGCGATCATCGTCGCGATCCTGGGAGTCGTGAACACGCTGGCCCTGTCGGTCGTCGAGCGGACCAGGGAGATCGGCCTCATGCGCGCCATCGGCCTCTCCCGCCGCCAGCTGCGCCGCATGATCCGCCTGGAGTCGGTCGTCATCGCCCTCTTCGGCGCGCTCCTCGGCCTGGGGCTGGGCATGGGCTGGGGCGCCACCGCGCAGCAGCTCCTCGCCCTGGAGGGCCTGAAGGTCCTCGACATCCCGTGGCCGACGATCATCGGGGTCTTCATCGGCTCGGCCTTCGTGGGCCTGTTCGCCGCGCTGGTCCCGGCGTTCCGGGCGGGCCGCATGAACGTCCTGAACGCGATCGCCACCGAGTAGCCACCGGCCGCCACCGAGCACGGGGGACACGGGGGAACGGGGG
>NZ_JARGEE010000515.1:0-5670 GCF_033794485.1 Streptomyces sp. MB09-02B | reverse complement strand
TTGTTACGGGGACTCGTCGGTCGGGAGCGGGAACGCCGGCTGATGGACGATCTGCTCGTGGCGGGTGGGGCGGGCGGGGCGGCACTGCTGTTGTGGGGCGAACCCGGTATCGGGAAGACCGCCCTCCTCGACTACGCGGCGGAGCGCGCGGCGGCCGGTGGCTCCGGCGCGACCCCGGCCACGGTCCTGCGCGCCCGGGGCATCGAGACCGAGACCGTGCTTCCCTTCGCCACCCTCGGCGACCTGCTGATGCCCCATTCATCCCTTTTCAGGGAACTCCCCGGCGCCCAGCGCTCGGCCCTGGAGTCCTGCCTGGCCCTCAGCGGCGACCCGGCGGACCCACCGGGCAATCCCTACGCCGCCTGTATGGGCGCCCTCAACGTGCTCGCGGCGCTCGGCGACGAGCGCCCGGTGATCGTCCTCGTCGACGACCTGCACTGGGTGGATCCCTCCTCCCAGCGCGTCCTTCTCTTCGTCGCCCGCCGGCTCTCCAGTGAACGCGTCGCTCTCGCCCTCGGCTCCCGCGAGGACCACGGCGAGTCGGGGCCGCGTCGCAGCATCCCCACCGTGCAGGTGGGCGGGCTGGCGCCGGAGGAGTGCGCCGCGTTGCTGGAGGGTCGCGTGACGCCCAACGTCCTCGCCGACCTCGTACGTGTCAGCGGTGGCAATCCGCTCGCCCTGCGGGAGATCGCGGGCGCGCTGACGGACGAACAGGCACGCGGGGAGCGGCCGTTGCTCGATCCGCCCTCCCTGGGCAGTCATCTGGAGCGCGCCTGGGCGGCCCGGATCGACGGTCTGCCGGACCCCGCCCGCCGGGCCCTGGTCGTCCTGGCCGCCAGTCGTTCGACGGCGGCGGGCCCATTGCGCAAGGCACTGGAGGCGGCCGGGCTCTCCCTCGACGCGCTCTCCCCCGCCGAGGAGGACGGCCTGATCACGGCCACCGCGGACGGGCTGGACTTCCACCATCCGGTGCTGCGCGCGCTGGTGCTGGGCCGGGCCCCCCTCGCGCACCGGTACGCCGCGTTCCAGGCGCTGGCCGAGGTGAGCACCGGCTCGCTGCACGCCTGGTACCGGGCGTCGGCGACGCCCGGCCCCGACGAGGAGGCCGCGGCGGCGCTCGCCGACGCCGCGCGGGAGGCCCGTCGGCGCAGCGCCTTCGGCGAGTCGGCGCTGGCCTGGCGGCGCGCCGCCGAGCTGACCCCCGACCCCGCGCCCCGCGCCGACCGCCTGCACCACGCCGCGTCCGACGCCCTGCTCAGCGGCTCGCCGGCGGGCCCGCAGTGGTGCGAGGAGGCGCTGCGGATCACCCCCGATCCGGCCGTACGCGCCGCCATCCAGGGCCTGTTGGGCCGTATGTACACCTGGAAGGGCGAGACGGCGCAGGCGTACGGCCTGCTCATGAACGCCGCCGACGCCGTACGCGGCTCGGACCGCACCCGGGCGTGTCTGCTGCTGGCGGAGGCGACCGCCGCCGCGCGTCTGGACGGGCACGTCCCGGCGGCGGTCCGCGTCGCCGAGGAGTCCCTCGTCCTCGCCTCCGAGTCCGGCCCCGAGCGCTGGTACAGCCTGTCGATGCTGGGCGGGGCCCTGATCATGTCCGGCCGTACGGCGCGGGGCCGCGAGATGCTGGAGGCCGCCGACCGGCACGGCGGCGGGGACCCCGTCCGTGACCAGCAGGTGTACGCGATCGCCGGGCAGGCGTGGAGCCGGGCGGAGGAGTTCGTCCGGGGGCGCCGGCTGCTCAACACGGCCGTGGAGTCGGCCAGGCGGCACAGCGCGGTGGGCGTGCTGGGCTTCACCCTCGCCGTACGGGGGGAACTGGAGACCCGTATCGGCCAATGGGCGTCCGCGCGGGGCGACTTGACGGAGTCGCTGCGCTGGGCGGAGGAACTGGGCCAGCTGACGTGCGTGAGCTACACGCTGTACTGCCTCGCCCGGCTCGAAGCCCTGCGCGGGGAACGGGTCGAGTGCGAGGAGCATGTGGCGCGGGCGCGGCGGGAGTGCGGGGCGTACGGCATCGGCTGCCAGGAGTTCCACATGACGGCGGTGCTCGGGCTGTCGGCCCTGGCCCACGGCGACCACGACGCGGCCGTCGACCAGCTGGAGCAAACGTTGTCACTGGCCATCGAGCAGGGCATCGGGAACCCCGAGGTGGTGCCCTTCGCGGCGGATCTGGCGGAGGCGCACGTACGGGCGGGGAACGCGACGCGCGCCGCGGAGGTCGTGTCCTGGCTGGAGGAACGGGCCCGGGAGACGGGCCTGGCGTCGGCGGAGGCGGCGGCCGCCCGGGTCCGGGGGCTGCTCGCGGGAACGCCGGAGGAGGCGGAGGCGTACTTCGGCGCGGCGCTCAAGGCCCATCAGCGGACGACGGGCCCCTTCGACTGGGCGCGGACCCTGCTGTGCGAGGCGGAGGTCCTGCGGCGCCACCGTCGCCCGGGGGCCGCGCGCGCCCCGCTGGCCTCCGCCCTGGCCTGCTTCGAACGGCTGGGCGCGGTGCCGTGGGCCCGGCGGGCCGCCGGTGAACTCGCGGCGGCGGGGGGTGTCCTGAGCGCCGCCCGGTCCGCCGGCAGCGGCATGGGCGGCGCTCTGAACCAGCTGACCCCGCAGGAGTTCCAGGTGTCACGGGCGATCGCCCGCGGCCTCAACAACACGGAGGCGGCTGCCTCGTTGTTCGTCTCCCGGAAGACGGTCGAGGCACATCTCACCCGCATCTACCGGAAGCTGCACGTCCGTTCCCGCACGGACCTGACACGGTTGCTCACGGCGGCCGACCTGGTGGATTGAGGCGGATACGCGCGTGAGCGGCCGTGGTGCTGCCGGACGCCGCCGTCAGGGGTTCTCGATCGTGATGAAGGGGTCCCACTGGAAGTAGCCCTTCAACTGGCGGTGGCGGTCCAGGATCTGGAAGGAGAAGTGGTAGACGACCTTGCCGACCCTTTTGACGGTCGTCCGCCAGTAGTGGTCCTGGTAGTTCTGCGTCACGAATTCCGGCCTGCCCTCGGAGCCTTCCCTCGGGAGCGGATAGACGCCGTCGATCACCTCGATCTCCGGTGTCCGGATGAGCTGGTGGCCGGTGTCACTGCTCACGTATTTGTACAGTAACGCCTTGTAGTCGCTGCCGAGCGACAGGGTCGTCTCCCGCCACCTGATGGTGTCCCCGGGTTCGGCGCGGAGGTTCAGTTCGGCCCCCGACGTACCGACGATGTGGTCGTGGCGCGTCGTCATGTAGATGAGGCTCTCGTCGGCGTACGTCGGCGCGTCGGGGTTCCTCGACGCGTTGGGATACCGCTCGACGATCGTGGCCGCGTCGAACGCGATCAGGACGTTGAGATCAGGCATTTCCTGTTCCTTTCGGATCTCGGGAGTGCCGGAGTCGCCCCGTCGGTCGGGCTCCCGGAAGCCGGGGCCGCCGTCGCCGTAGGTCTGGGCCGGCGGCGTCCCTGAGCCCGTGGGGTGCGGGGCATGGTTCGAAATCGTAGATATGCAGAAACGATTTCGTCGCCGCCCTCACGAGTAAAGACCTGAAAGTGCCGGTGGCATTTCTTGACGGAATTTCGGCTTGCCCGCATTTCCTTGCCGGGGCCGGAGTTCCCCCAGTGACGGAGGGGAGCGGAGAAGAAGCCGAGGCAGATAATGCACGCACGGAATGCGGACGTCCTGAGGACTCCCTCCCTACGGTTCCGCCCGGCCTTTTCCCTGATGGCCTTTTCGATACGGCTCGCCCCGGCGGCGTCACGCCAAAACAGCGGAGTTCCGGTAATGACCGCGGGGAGGTGAATCCGGGGGCGTCGAGGGCGCCGGCTCAGCGGCGTTCCCTGAAGTGCGTCACCGCGAAGATCCCGGCGATCGCACAGCTGAGCGTCCCGGCCCGGACGACCAGCCCTCCGTCGCCGGCGTCCGGCACCCCCGGCATGTCCCAGCCGAGCCACCGCACGCCCACCCATGCGTACGCCCACCCGGCCACCCCGAGGCCGGCGAAGGCCAGGGCGACCTTCCCGTTGGCCGAGGTGGGCAGGGAACGGAGGTCGGCCGCCACCCGTCGCACATCCAGGGGTGCCGCCTCTCCCCGACGCGCCCTCAGGTGCCGCTCGTGGAGGCCGAGGAACAGCAGGCCGATGAAGCACATGGTCATGGCGGCGGAGAAAAGGTGGCGGGTGGGGTCGCCGTCCCGTCCCGGTGAGGCGAAGGTCCGCACGACGGACCAGCCCCCCAGGACGACGGCCAGGAGTGTGCAGGCGGTGTAGAGCCTGCCCCACCGTGAGGAGACCAGATCGGCCACGCGTCTTCGGATCATGCGACCGGACAGTACCGACTCGGCTGTGCGGGAGGGCGGGGAGGCGGGCTGTCGAGGTGGGAAAGTACGTCGTTGCGTACAACCGGATCCGGCTGGGACGACTCTCTGCAGAGAGGGACCGGCCGATGCGGTCACCGGTCTGTGCGGTCGGAACGGGGTGGGATCGATGGGTAAGCGCGGCGCGCTGGTGTGGTGCGGTGGGTTGGCTCTGG
This sequence comes from Streptomyces sp. MB09-02B, assembly GCF_033794485.1. Classification (NCBI taxonomy): domain Bacteria; kingdom Bacillati; phylum Actinomycetota; class Actinomycetes; order Kitasatosporales; family Streptomycetaceae; genus Streptomyces; species Streptomyces sp. MB09-02B. Next base: position 1,164 of record NZ_JARGEE010000515.1, on the reverse strand, counting down.
TGCTCGGGGCGGCGGGTGCCGTGTGGTGGGGCTGGTTCCGGGCGCCGTACGCGCTCGCCGACTCGCCTTCGGTCGATGTGAGCGTACGAGCCGAGAAGTCCCGGTATCCCGATGTGCAGGAGACCGCCGAGGACGTCGACACTCTCGTGCGGGTCTACGTCCAGCGGTTGGAGGCCGGTGACGTGGAAGGGTTGATGGAGCTGGCCGGGCCCGCGTACGACGGGACCCGGGGTGCCGCCTACGAGCAGGTGCGGGAGTTCGGTGAGGGCGCGCGCGGGCATGTCGACGTCACCGTGCTGGAGGGGGTCGTCGACTACTTCAATCCCGTCCGGCTGACGTACGACAGGACCGGCCAGGAGCAGGAGTTGGTGCTGGTCAAGGACGACGGGCACTGGTGGGTCGCGCTGGGAGAGGGCGACCCGGCCGCCGGGAAGTAGGACCGGTGCGCCCCGGGAAGTAGGACCGGTGCGCCCCGGGAAGTAGGGCCGGTGCGCCGCCGGCCGGCAGGCCTACTTCTCGTACAGGCCTACTTCTCGTACAGGCCCTCGATCTCGGTCGCGAAGGACCTCTCCACGGCCTCCCGCCGTAGCTTCATCGAGGGTGTGAGGTGGCCCGCCTCCTCGCTGAAACCGTCGGGGACGACCGTGAAGCGGCGGATGGACTCGGGGCGGGAGACCAGGCGGTTGGCCTCGTCCACCGCGCGTTGCAGGACGGCTCGCAGATCCGGGTCCTCGGCCAGGCGGTCGAGGGGCGTGGCCTGCTTGGCGTTCATCTGGGTCCAGTGGGTGATGCCCTCGGGGTCCAGGGTCAGCAGCGCGGTGACGTACGGGCGGCGGTCGCCGATGACCATGGCGTGGGCGATCAGGGGGTGCGAGCGGAGCCAGTTCTCCAGCGGCGCCGGGGCCACGTTCTTGCCGCTGTCGGTGACGAGGATCTCCTTCTTGCGCCCGGTGATCGTCAGGTAGCCCTCGTCGTCCAGGTGGCCGATGTCCCCGGTCGCGAACCAGCCGTCGGGACCAGCGGGGACGACACCGCCGGCCTGCGGGTCCCAGTAGCCGCGGAAGATCTGGCCGCCGTGCAGGAGGATCTCTCCGTCGGCGGCTATCCGGACCCGGGTGCCGGGGAGGGGGCGGCCAGATCTTCCGCGGCTACTGGGACCCGCAG
>NZ_JARGEE010000514.1:0-5674 GCF_033794485.1 Streptomyces sp. MB09-02B | reverse complement strand
CAGAGGCCGCATTCGGATTTTCTGACTGTCTCGTTGGCTTCGAAATGTGTATAAGCGACCGCGCCCCCGACCGCGCCCCGGCCCGCCTTCCCGTATACGCCCGCATGACCTCCGTATCACCAGGTCAGCGCGGTGGTCCCGGGTGTCCTCACACCCCACCCGGGCATTCCGGAAACCCCTCACACTCCGCTCGGGGCCGCGGGGAGGGCAGCGTTCCTCGCGGGAAACAGATGCGATGCGGTCGGGTAACACCGGCACCGCACGCTCAAGGACATGACCTCGAATGAGCGTGTGGTGGTGATCGGCTCCGGCCTCGCGGGTGTACGTCTCGCCCGGCGGCTGGGAGAGCTCGGCATGCCCGCCACGCTGGTGGGCGAGGAGGAGCACACACCGTACAACCGGGTGCTGCTCGCCGAGGTGCTGGCCGGGCGGTACGCGCCCGAGGTCATCGCGCTGCCCGCCCCGGCCGAGCTGACGCGCGGCCGGGTGGTCCGTATCGACCGCGAGATGCGAGCCGTACATCTCGCGGACGGTGCGGAGATCCCGTACGACAGGCTGGTCCTCGCGACCGGCTCGAACCCGGTGCTGCCGCCGCTGCGGGGCCTGTGGGACCCGGAGCGGCACGAGTTCCCCGACGGGGTGCACGCCTTCCGGACCATGGACGACTGCATGCGGCTGTCGAAGGCCGTACGGCCGGGCTCGCGGGCCGTCGTCATCGGCGGTGGACTCCTCGGGGTCTCCGCCTCCCGCGCGCTCGCCCTGCGCGGCGCCCAGGTCGTCCTCGCCCAGCAGGGCGAGCGGCTGATGGAGCGTCAACTCGACCCGTCCGCCTCGAAGTTGGTCCGTCGGCACCTGTCCGACCTCGGCGTCGAGGTGCACACCGAGACGCGCGTGCGTGCCGTGCGCAGCGTCGGCGGGACCGTGCGGTCGGTGTCGATGGCGGACGGGTACGCGCTCGACGCGGACCTCGTGGTCATCGCCTGCGGAGTCCACCCCCGGGTGGGTCTCGCCCAGGAGGCGGGGCTCGCGGTGCACAAGGGCGTCATCGTCGACGAGGAGCTGCGCAGCTCCGACCCCCGCATCCACGCCATCGGCGACTGCGCCCAGTTCGAGGGCACGGTGTACGGGCTCGCCACCCCGGCGCTCGAACAGGCCGATGTGCTGGCCGAGTTGCTCGCGGGGAACAGCGACTCCCGGTACACCGGCACCCGCGCCCTGACGCGGCTGACGCTCGCCGGAGCGGACTTCCTCGACCTCGCCGCGTTCGGCGAGCCCGAGCCGCTGCCCGGTGACGACGTCATCCAGCTGGCCGACGCCACGCGCGGCACCTACCGCAAGGTCGTCGTCCGCGACGACCGCCTGGTCGGCGGGGTGCTCGTCGGCGAACTCGGCACCGTCGGCGCGCTCGCCCGCGCCTGGGAGGGAGCGGAGCCGCTCCCCGGAGACGGCGCTCCCCTGCTCCACCTGCTCACCAACGATGGAGGCTCCTGAATGTCCGCCACCCTGGGGGCCACCCCCACGATCGTGCTCGTCGGCCACGGCATGGTCGGCCAGCGCTTCCTCGAAGCGCTCGCCGAGCGCGGCCTGACCGCCACGCACCGCGTGGTCGTGCTCTGCGAGGAGCCGCGCCCGGCGTACGACCGGGTGGCGCTCACCTCGTACTTCGCGGGCAAGAGCCCCGAGGACCTCTCCATGACCGACATGGAGTTCATCGAGACGCACGGCATCGAGCTGCTCGTCGGCGACCCGGCCGAGACGATCGACCGTGAGTCGAAGAAGGTCACCGCGCGCTCCGGGCAGGTCTTCGAGTACGACATCCTCGTCCTCGCCACCGGCTCGTTCCCGTTCGTGCCGCCGGTCCCCAACAAGGACGCGGCCGGCTGCTTCGTCTACCGCACGATCGAGGACCTGCTCGCGATCGAGGAGTACGCGAAGACGGCCGAGGTCGGTGCCGTCGTCGGCGGCGGTCTGCTCGGTCTGGAGGCGGCGGGCGCGCTGAAGGGTCTCGGACTCACCTCGCACATCGTGGAGTTCGCGCCCCGGCTGATGCCGGTGCAGGTGGACGACGGTGGCGGCGCCGCGCTGCTGCGGACCATCGAGGAGATGGGCCTGAGCGTGCACACGGGCGTCGGCACCCAGGAGATCGTCGTCGACGAGTCCGGCGCGGTCACCGGCATGAAGCTCTCCGACGGCTCCGAACTCGCCACCGACCTGGTGGTGTTCTCCGCCGGTGTCCGCCCCCGCGACCAGCTCGCCCGTGACTGCGGACTGACGGTCGGCGAGCGCGGCGGCATCAGCGTCGACGAGCAGTGCCGGACCGTCAACGACCCGCACGTCTTCGCGATCGGCGAGTGCGCGCTGGCCTCCGACGGCCGGGTGTACGGCCTGGTGGCCCCCGGCTACGAGCAGGCCGAGACGGCCGCCGCGACCATCGCCGCCGACGAGGCCGCGTTCACGGGCGCGGACATGTCGACGAAGCTGAAGCTGCTCGGCGTCGACGTCGCCTCCTTCGGTGACGCGCACGGCGCGACCGCCGACTGCCTGGACGTCGTGTACTCCGACTCCCGCTCCGGCGTCTACAAGAAGCTGGTCATCGGCCGGGGCGGCGAACTGCTCGGCGGCATCCTGGTCGGCGACGCGGACGCGTACGGCACGCTGAAGGCCTTCACCGGGTCCGTCCCGCCCGTCTCCCCCGAGTCGCTGGTGCTCCCGGCGGGCTCCGGCGGCGGCGCCCAGCTCGGCCCGACCGCGCTGCCGGACGACGCGATCATCTGCTCCTGCCACAACGTGTCCAAGGGCGCGATCCGCGGCGCGGTCACCGACCACCAGTGCACCACGGTGCCCGAGGTCAAGAAGTGCACCAAGGCCGGAACGGGCTGCGGCAGCTGTGTGAAGGTGCTGGGCCAGCTGGTCACGGCCGAGCTGGAGGCCGGCGGCGTCGTCGTCGACAAGGGCCTGTGCGGCTGCTTCTCGCAGACCCGCGAGGAGCTGTACGAGATCGTCCTCGCCCTGCGCATCAACACCTACCAGGACCTGCTGGACCGGTACGGCCGCGACGAGGCCAAGGGCGGCGACGGCTGCGAGATCTGCAAGCCGGCGGTCGGCTCGATCATCGCCTCCCTCGCGCCGACCATCGGCGCCAGCGGCTACGTCCTGGAGGGTGAGCAGGCGGCGCTCCAGGACAGCAACGACCACTTCCTGGCCAACCTGCAGAAGAACGGCTCCTACTCGGTCGTCCCGCGCATCCCCGGCGGTGAGATCACCCCCGAGGGCCTGATCGTGATCGGCGAGATCGCCCGCGACTTCGGTCTCTACACGAAGATCACGGGTGGTCAGCGGATCGACATGTTCGGCGCCCGCGTCGAGCAACTGCCGCTCATCTGGACCCGGTTGGTGGATGCCGGCTTCGAGTCGGGCCACGCGTACGGCAAGTCGCTGCGCACGGTGAAGTCCTGCGTCGGCCAGACCTGGTGCCGCTACGGCGTCCAGGACTCGGTCCGCATGGCGATCGACCTGGAGCTGCGTTACCGGGGGCTCCGGTCCCCCCACAAGCTGAAGTCGGCGGTCTCGGGCTGCGCCCGCGAGTGCGCGGAGGCCCAGTCGAAGGACTTCGGCATCATCGCGACGTCGAACGGCTGGAACCTCTACGTCGGCGGCAACGGCGGCGCCACCCCGCGCCACGCGGACCTGCTGGCCCAGGACCTCTCCGACACCGAACTGATCAAGCTGATCGACCGGTTCCTGATGTTCTACATCCGCACCGCGGACCGCCTGGAGCGCACCTCGACCTGGCTGGAGCGCATCCCCGGCGGCCTGGACCACGTCCGCGACGTGGTCGTGGAGGACTCCCTCGGCATCTGCGAAGAGCTGGAGTCCCTGATGACGGACCACGTCTCGCACTACGCCGACGAGTGGGCCTCCACCATCAACGACCCCGAGAAGCTCGCCCGGTTCGTGTCCTTCGTCAACGCTCCGGACACCCCGGACCCGGTCGTCGGCTTCGTCCCCGAGCGCGACCAGATCAAGCCCGACCTGCCCCTGCTGTCCATCGGCCTGCGGCCCGCCGATGTCCTGGAAGGAAGCGCCCAGCGATGACCCTCGCTCCCGAGAAGATCGACGTCAAGGTCCAACTGCGGCTGCCGGAGGGCTGGTTCACGGTCTGCGACCTGGCCCTGCTGATCCCAGGCCGCGGCGTTGCCGCCTTGCTCCCCGATGGCGAACAGGCCGCGCTGTTCCTCGACCGCGCGGGCAAGCTGTACGCCGTCGACAACCGCGACCCCTTCGGCGGCGCCGCCGTCCTCTCCCGGGGCCTCACCGGCAGCCACCAGGGACGCCCGTTCGTCGCCTCCCCGCTCCTGAAGCAGCGCTTCGACCTGGAGAGCGGGCAGTGCCTGGACGACGAGACGGTACGCATCACGGCGTACGAGGTGCGGGCCGCGTAACCCGCAGCCCGTCGCCGCTCACCCACCCGTCGCGCGTGGCGCGCGTTCTGGTGGGTGAGCGGCGACGGGCGGTTGCGGCCTGGCCGTGGCGTCAGGACTTCAGTTCGTCGTACGTGACGCCGGTGAGGTGCTCCGAGGCGGCCCAGAGGCGTTCACCCGCGCGGTCGTCGCGGGTCCAGGAGGCTCGGAGGGAGGGTACGGGGCTGCCGCGCCACATCGCGAACGACGGGCCGACGAAGGAGTCGGGGCGTACGGCGGGGGCGGTCGCCGCGTAGAGGGTGGGCAGGGCGCCGCCCTCGGCGGACTGGGCGAAGAAGCGGTTGCCGATCCGCATGAAGCGTTCGACGCTCTTGCGGCCCTCGGCGCTGGGGCCGGCCGTCTGGAGGTTGGTCGACGCGTAGCCGGGGTGCGCGGCCGCGGCGACGACCTCCGAGCCGTTGGCCGCCAGGCGCCGGGCCAGCTCGTGGGTGAAGAGCAGGTTGGCGGTCTTGGAGCGGCCGTAGGCCAGCCAACGCCCGTATCCGTGCTCGCTGTTGAGGTCGTCGATGTCGATGTTCGCCCGCAGGTGCATCAGGCTGGAGACGGTCACGACGCGGGCGCCGGGGGTGGCGAGGAGGGCCGGCAGGAGCAGTCCGGTGAGGGCGAAGTGGCCGAGGTGGTTGGTCCCGAACTGGGTCTCGAACCCGTCGGTCGTACGGCTCCGCGCCACGGCCATCACACCCGCGTTGTTGACGAGCAGATCCAGCCGGTCGCTCGCCTGCGCGTAGGCTGCCGCGAACTCCCGTACGGAGCCGAGGTCCCCGAGGTCGAGCCGCATCAACTCGACGCTGCCGTCCGGAACTTCGGAACTCATCCGCTCCAGTGCCGCAGCGCCGCGCTCCGCGCTGCGGCAGGCGAGGACGACGTGGGCGCCACGGCGGGCGAGCTCCCTGGCGGCGGCGTATCCGATACCGCTGTTGGCACCGGTGACGATGGCGGAGCGGCCGTGCTGATCGGGGATGTCGCGCACGTTCCAGTCGGTCATGACCGCCGCCTTCCCGAGGAGTTCCTGGGGTGTGCTCCAGCGTAGACCGGGTGGGGAGGTGGCGCTGCCCATTATAACCTTCTCGAATCCCAGAAAACGGGAGGAAATAGGTTAGACCGTCTATTGCTTGAAAAAAAAAAAACAACAAGTGGTCAGATGTAACTAAGTCCCGCTAGTATGCCGAACATGACCATGTACAACATAGACA
>NZ_JARGEE010000513.1:0-5676 GCF_033794485.1 Streptomyces sp. MB09-02B | reverse complement strand
GCAGCGTAAAATTTGTATAAAGGACCGCCCCTCGGACAGCGCGGCCCGTCCCCCGCGCCCCCGCCCCGGCCCCGGCCGCCTACTCGCCGATGCCCGCGAGGTCCCGCAGCCGTCGGGCCTGGGCCGCCCGCTCCGCCGCCCGCTGCTCGTCGTACCCCCGGTCCTGGGCACCGCGCAGCAACGCCTTGGTCTCGACGACCGCGTCCCGGGGCGCGGTCACCAGCGCACCGGCGAGGTCGCGCACCGTGTCGTCGAGCTGGTCGGCGGGCACCGCGAGGTTCGCGAGGCCGATGCGCTGGGCCTCGTCCGCCTGGACGAAGCGTCCGGTGAGGCAGATCTCCAGCGCGCGGGCGTACCCGACGAGGCTCACCAGGGGGTGCGTCCCCGTGAGGTCGGGCACGAGCCCCAGGCTGGTTTCGAGCATGGCGAACTGCACGTCGTCGGCGACGACGCGCAGGTCACAGGCGAGGGCAAGCTGGAAGCCCGCACCGACGGCGTGCCCCTGCACAGCGGCAACGGACACGATGTCGTTGCGCCGCCACCAGGTGAACGCCTCCTGGTACTCGGCGATGGTCGCGTCGAGCCCGGCGTCGTCACGGCGCGCGAGCTCGATGAACGACGGCTCCCCTTCGATGCCTTCGGGCGTGAACATCTGCCGGTTGAGGCCGGCGGAGAACGATTTACCCTCGGCACGCAGCACAACCACACGGACGGAGCCCGGCACCGACCGCCCGGCCTCGGTGAGCGCCCGCCACAGGGCGGGGCTCTGCGCGTTGCGCTTGGCCGGATTGGTCAGCGTCACCGTGGCGATCGCGTCGTCGACGGTGAGCCGTACGCCGTCCTTGTCGAGCAGCGGTTCGAGCGAAGCCATGGGGCGCCTCCGATGGGTGCGGTCAGCAGAGCGATGGAGCATCGCTAAGTGACTGCACAGTAACCACCCGGTCGATCAGCCGACCGACCGGGTGGCCACCATCGAAGCCGATGGGCCGCCCGGCGTCAGGCCGACGCGGCCTTCTTGCCCCGTGTCGCGCCGCCACGCCCTCGGAGCGTGACGCCCGACTCGCTGAGCATCCGGTGTACGAAGCCATACGAGCGGCCGGTTTCCTCGGCCAGCGCCCGAATGCTCGCACCGGAGTCGTACTTCTTCTTCAGGTCTGCCGCGAGCTTGTCGCGCGCGGCGCCGGTAACCCGGCTGCCCTTCTTCAGAGTCTCGGCCACCCGGTCCTCCTCATGGGAAGTGCGCTCTGGTCTCCTCATGATCACCCCTCCGGGGCGGGTTGGCCACCCATTCGGCAAGGTCCGTGCGACAAGGTTGTGACGACGGGAGCGCGTCCCCACGAGCGGAACCTGTGATTCCGCCTGGTCGTGTCCGTACGGCCGAACGGGTTGCTCCGCGAAGCCCCAGGTCAGAGACGCGCGACGGCCGAGCCCTTCGCACAGAAGGGCTCGGCCGTGAAATCGGTGTAGGACACACCTCGGTACGAGGAGATCTCACACAGATGATGGATCACCGATGGGCCGAATGATCCAGCGGCAGTTGATCAACAGATTCGATCAGGCGAGCGCGACGAGATCCGCGTAGTCCGCGCCCCACAGGTCCTCGACGCCGTCCGGCAGCAGGATGATCCGCTCGGGCTGGAGCGCCTCGACCGCGCCCTCGTCGTGGGTGACGAGGACGACCGCGCCCTTGTAGGTGCGCAGGGCGCCGAGGATCTCCTCGCGGCTTGCGGGGTCGAGGTTGTTGGTCGGCTCGTCGAGCAGGAGGACGTTCGCGGAGGACACCACCAGGGTCGCGAGCGCGAGACGGGTCTTCTCGCCGCCGGAGAGGACCCCGGCGGGCTTGTCGACGTCGTCGCCGGAGAACAGGAACGAGCCGAGCGTCTTGCGGATCTCGACCAGGTCCAGGTCGGGCGAGGCGGAGCGCATGTTCTCCAGGACCGTGCGCTCGGGGTCGAGGGTCTCGTGCTCCTGCGCGTAGTAGCCCAGCTTGAGGCCGTGGCCCTCGATCACCTCGCCGGTGTCGGGCTTCTCGACGCCGCCGAGGAGGCGGAGGAGGGTCGTCTTGCCGGCGCCGTTGAGGCCGAGGATGACGACCCGGGAGCCCTTGTCGATGGCCAGGTCGACGTCGGTGAAGATCTCCAGCGAGCCGTACGACTTCGACAGACCCTCGGCGGTGAGCGGGGTCTTGCCGCAGGGCGCGGGCTCGGGGAAGCGCAGCTTGGCGACCTTGTCGGAGACGCGGACGGCGTCCAGGCCGGCGAGCAGCCGGTCGGCGCGCTTGGCCATGTTCTGCGCGGCGACGGTCTTGGTGGCCTTGGCGCGCATCTTGTCGGCCTGCGAATGCAGTGCGGCGGCCTTCTTCTCGGCGTTCTGCCGCTCGCGCTTGCGGCGCTTCTCGTCGGCCTCGCGCTGCTGCTGGTAGAGCTTCCAGCCCATGTTGTACACGTCGATCTCGGCGCGGTTGGCGTCCAGGTAGAACACCTTGTTGACGACCGTCTCGACCAGGTCGACGTCGTGGGAGATCACGATGAAGCCGCCGCGGTAGGTCTTCAGGTAGTCCCGCAGCCAGACGATCGAGTCGGCGTCGAGGTGGTTGGTCGGCTCGTCGAGGAGCAGGGTGTCCGCGTCGGAGAACAGGATCCGGGCCAGCTCGATACGGCGGCGCTGACCGCCGGAGAGGGTGTGCAGCGGCTGGCCGAGCACCCGGTCGGGCAGGTTGAGCGCGGCGGCGATGGTGGCGGCCTCGGCCTCGGCGGCGTACCCGCCCTTGGTGAGGAACTCCGTCTCCTGGCGCTCGTACTGCTTCAGCGCCTTCTCGCGGGTGGCGCCCTGGCCGTTGGCGATCCGCTGCTCGTTGTCGCGCATCTTGCGGATCAGTGCGTCGAGGCCGCGCGCGGAGAGGATGCGGTCGCGGGCGAGGACGTCGAGGTCGCCGGTGCGGGGGTCCTGCGGGAGGTAGCCGACCTCGCCGGAGCGGGTGATGGTGCCGCCGGCCGGGATGCCCTCGCCGGCCAGGCACTTGGTGAGGGTGGTCTTGCCCGCGCCGTTGCGGCCGACCAGGCCGATGCGGTCGCCCTTGGCGATACGGAAGGTGGCGGACTCGATGAGGACGCGGGCGCCGGCGCGCAACTCGACGGCGGAGGCGGAGATCACGGACAGACTCCAGGGCGGATCGGGGTGGCGGGTGGGCGGCTGAGGACGTTCCCGCCGTCTAATGCGCGAGGAGAATGGCCATAGGCCGATTCTAACTGGGGGCAGCAAGCGGTTTTCCGCCCGAGTGACAAGGGATCACGTGGTCTCGGTCACCGGGCCCGCCCGCACTCGCGCTCGACGGGGCGTTGTCGGTGGCGGGTGCGAAACTGGGCAGCGGGTCGTTTTCCGGACGACGGAGAGGTCGTGATCGGTATGGCGGGCAGGAGCGACGGGCGCCCGAGCATCTATCCGACGCTGCTCTACGCGGATGCCAGGGCCGCCATCAGGCAGCTCACGGAGGCGCTGGGCTTCACCGAGCTCTCGGTGTACGAGGGCGAGGACGGCATCGTGCGGCACGCCGAACTCACGCAGGGCAACGGCGCGGTGATGATCGGTTCCAAGGGCAGCGGCAGCGTCTTCGACGGCGCGATGAAGGGCGCGGGGCCCGCCGGTGTGTACATCGTCGTGGACGACGTGGACGCCCATCACCAGCGGGCCGTGGAGCACGGCGTGGAGATCCTGACGCCCCCGACGGACCAGGAGTACGGCTCGCGGGACTACATGGCCCGGGACGCCGAGGGCAATGTGTGGAGCTTCGGCACGTACGCCCCCGAGACGGGCGGCTGACGCCTGCCGCCGCCCTCCCGGGTCACCTGCCGCCGGTGTGCACCTGGAAGGCAGCCCGGCGGACGGCCTTGGCGAGGGCCGGATCGGGGTGGGCGGCGGCGAGGGCGACCAAAACCTGGACGGTGCGGGGGTGGCCGACCGCGCGGACCTCGTCGAGCAGCGCGGGGACCGTGGCCTGTACCGCGGACTCCAGATGCCGTACGAGCAGGGGCGCTTCACCGTGGTCGGCGACGGCGGCGGCCGTGTCGACCCAGAGCCAGGTGGACTCCTCCCGGGTGAGGACCTCGTGCGCGTCCTCGGGATCGGCGCCGTCGTGCTCGGCGAGCCACAGCAGGGCGTAGGGGCGCAGCGGGGTCTCGTCGGCGACGGTGCGGACGTCGGGCTCCGCGGGGGCGCCGACGACCCGCAGGGCCTCGAAGGCGAGGCCGCGGATGAGGGCGTCCTCGCCACGGGCGGCGTTGATGAGCTCGGTGACGGCGCCGCCGACGGGGCGGGCGGCGAGCCAGGCGCGGTACTCGGCGCGGGCCGCGTTCGGGCGGAGCTGGGCGCAGCCTCTGAGCATGTCCTCGGCGGAGACCTCGATGTTCCCGGCGGGGCTCTGCGCGGCGACACAGATCTGTTCGAGCTTGACCCAGACCGCCCAGCTGCCGAGCGGGGTGAGGGTGGCCTGGCCGTCGCCGTAGGTGAGGGCGCCGACGGAGGCGAGGGCGCGCAGGGACCAGTCGAGGAGGGGGGCGAGGGGGGTGTCCTCGGTCGTGGGCTCCGCGCCGGGCTCGGAATCAGCGGGTGCGGCGCGAAGCGCCTCGTCAGAAGGGTGGTGGTGGGCGAGGGGTGGGACGTAGGGGACCTCGCAGCGCTCGGTGCGCAGTTCGGTGACCCGCTGGTCCAGGAGGTCGAGGAGCTGCTCCACGGGGACGGGCCCGGCGGAGAGCTGCAGGAAGGAGAGGACCTGGGGCATGGCCGAGACGACCTCGGCGACCGCCGCCGGTTCCCGGTCCTCGGGCTCCGGGTAGGCGATGGACCAGGCGTCGAAGAAGGCGACCCAGCCGCGCAGTACCGCGCTGTCGTCACGGTTCCAGGCGCGCAGGCGCCAGCCGGGGCGCGCACTGTCGCCGTGCACCTCGACCAGGCCGGCCAGGCGTGCCGTGTCCCAGTCGTGGCGGACCTGATCCGGGGTCAGCCCCAGGTCGGCGGCTGCCCGTTCGGCGGTCGCGTCGGAGAGGGAGCCCTTGCCGTCGGGGCTCGCGCCGTCGCGGCCGGGGCGCAGGGCGGCATCGGCCCAGCGGGCGACGCGGGCCGCGTCCGCCAGGACGGCGCGGGCCATGCGGGCGAGTTCCACGGGCGGCGGTGTGCCCTCCGGGGGCCGGGGAGCCGGTCGGCGGCGCTGGGTCACTGCTGCTCGGGGAGCGGCGGCCAGGGTTCGCGGGCTGACGAGTCGGAGCCTGGAGTCGCGCGGGTTACGGGACGTCACGGGGGGCAGTCTTCCGGTTGACGGTCCGAAAACCCAAACGGAATGTCACAGCGGGCGACAGGGGTGGCCAACGCACGGGTTTCCCCAGGGGTCCGCACCGAGGCGGATCGCCTTGGTGCGACGCTAAACGGAATGTGGCGTACCTCTCCGTGGCGGTGCGGTCCCGAGCCCCTCCGTCGGTCCTGCGCCGACCGTGCCGGGACTGCTTGCCTCAGCGTGCGGAGACTCACATCAGCGGGGTGAGGAAGCGGCGGAGGGCCTCTTCATAGGCCTTGGGGTCGGCGTTCCACATGGCGCCGTGCGGGGCGTGGCGGACCGTGCGGAGGGTGACCCTTATACAAAACTTTACCCTCCCAACGAAAACCCTTTGGGAAACCCCGGTGTTG
>NZ_JARGEE010000512.1:0-5686 GCF_033794485.1 Streptomyces sp. MB09-02B | reverse complement strand
GGGCGCAACGTCGTTGCAACATTTCGGTTTCTAGCCTCCTCACGAGAGCTGCCCAACGGCGGGTGGCGCTTCTTGGGAGGCAGGTATTCATGACCCGTTTCGCAGCGCCCGGTACGGATGGCGCGGTCGTCTCCTACGAGGCGCGTTACGACCACTTCATCGGGGGTGAGTACGTGCCGCCGGCGCGCGGGCAGTACTTCGAGAACCCGAGTCCCGTGAACGGGCTGGCGTTCACGGAGATCGCGCGGGGTACGAGCGAGGACGTGGAGCGCGCGTTGGACGCCGCGCACGCGGCCGCGCCCGGCTGGGGGCGCACGTCCGTGACCGAGCGTTCGGACGTTCTGCGCAGGATCGCCGACCGGATGGAGGCGAACCTGGAGCAGCTGGCGGTCGCGGAGAGCTGGGAGAACGGCAAGCCGGTGCGGGAGACGCTGGCCGCGGACATCCCGCTCGCCATCGACCACTTCCGGTACTTCGCGGGGGCGATCCGCGCGCAGGAGGGTTCGCTGGCGGAGCTCGACGACGACACGGTGGCGTACCACTTCCACGAGCCGCTGGGCGTGGTCGCCCAGATCATCCCGTGGAACTTCCCGATCCTCATGGCGACCTGGAAGCTCGCACCGGCGCTGGCGGCGGGCAACGCGGTCGTGCTCAAGCCGGCCGAACAGACCCCGGCGTCCATCCACGTCTGGATGAGTCTCGTGGCGGATCTGCTGCCGCCCGGTGTGGTGAACATCGTCAACGGGTTCGGGGTGGAGGCGGGCAAGCCGCTGGCGTCGAGTCCGCGGGTGGCGAAGGTGGCGTTCACGGGTGAGACGACGACGGGGCGTCTGATCATGCAGTACGCCTCGGAGAACATCACGCCGGTGACTCTCGAACTCGGAGGCAAGTCGCCGAACATCTTCTTCGACGACGTCTGGTCGGCGAACGACGATTTCCGTGACAAGGCCCTCGAGGGTTTCACGATGTTCGCGCTCAACCAGGGCGAGGTGTGCACCTGTCCGTCGCGGGCGCTGGTGCAACGCGGCAACTACGCCGATTTCATGGAGGCGGCTGTAGCCCGCACCGAGCAGATCAAGACCGGGCACCCGCTGGACACCGAGACCATGATCGGCGCCCAGGCCTCCAACGACCAGTTGGAGAAGATCCTCTCCTATCTGGACATCGGGCGGCAGGAGGGCGCGAAGGTCCTGACCGGCGGGGAACGCATCGAGCACGACGGTGAGTTGAAAGGTGGTTACTACGTCCAGCCGACGATCTTCGAGGGCGACAACCGTATGCGGATCTTCCAGGAGGAGATCTTCGGTCCGGTCGTCTCTGTGACCTCGTTCAACGACTTCGACGACGCCATCAAGATCGCCAACGACACGCTGTACGGCTTGGGCGCGGGAGTCTGGACGCGCGACACCAACACGGCCTATCGCGCGGGCCGTTCCATCCAGGCCGGCCGCGTCTGGACAAACTGCTACCACGCCTACCCGGCGCACGCCGCGTTCGGCGGCTACAAGGGTTCGGGTATCGGCCGCGAGACGCACAAGATGATGCTGGACCACTACCAGCAGACGAAGAACCTTCTGGTGTCGTACTCGCCGAAAAAGTTGGGCTTCTTCTAGACGCAGGAAAAGGGCGCCTGACCTGGTCAAATACCAGTCAGGCGCCCCCTGAGGTCTAGACTTATTGATCCGAAACGCAAAGGGTTCTATTCGAGGATGTAGCGGACGTGTGGGCCGCCGAAGTAGCCTCGGACGATGTGCGGCTGGCGTTGACGGCGGTGGAAGAACCTGCGGGTCTCGGCGGCGAGTTGGGTTTGGTCTCGGGCCCGGCTGTGCATCGGAAGGCTCCGTTTGAGGTCGGCGTTGACCAGCTCGTCGGGGTTCAGCTCCGGCGAGTACGACGGCAGGAAGTGCAGTTCGATGCGGTCGGGGTGGTCGGCGAGCCAGGCGCGGACCTTGCGGGACCGGTGTGCGGAGTGGCCGTCCACGACGAGGTGCACCTTGCGGTCAAAGTGGCCGACGAGCCGGTCCAGGAAGCGGCACATCGCGTCGGCGTCGAAGGTCTCGGTGAACACCATGAAGTGCATGCGGCCCTTGGTGCTGATCGCGGACATCGCGTTCACCGAGAACCGGTTGCCCGAGCGGCGCACGATCGGGGTGCATCCCTTGGCGCCCCAGGTGCGGCCGGTGACCTGGTCGGAACGGATGCCGACCTGGTCGGCGAAGAGCACCTCACCACTCTCGGCCTTCGCCTTCGCCCGGATCGCCGGCCAGGTCTCCTCCCGCCAGACGCGGACCGCTTCCGGGTCCTGCTCGACGGCTCGCTTGTCCGGGCGCTGGAAGGACAGGCCCCAGCGGCGCAGGTACTTGCCCACCCCCTGCTCGGTCAGCCGCACCCGGTACAGCTTCGCGATCAGGTTCCCCACGCCGGCCCGCGTCCACAGCTGACCCGCAAGGCCCAGGTCACAGGGGCGGTGATCCAGAACGGCCTGCCGAAGCGCCTGCTGCTCCACCTCGCCCAGGAGCTGATGCTCGCCGACCCGACACCCGCGTGGCTGGGCCACGAGGACCTCGCGCCCACCAGCCAGCCACTTCGCCCACCAGTTGTCCACGGCCTTGAGCGAGATCTGGAAGACCGCCGCGACATCCTCGCGAGTCCGGCCCGCCACCAACGCGGCCACCGCCCGCAGCCGAAGAGCCTCCTGCGCCGACGGCGACAACTGCCGTGCGTCCCCCACCAGTTCACTCACGCAGGGAACAACGACACAGAACACCTACCGTTTCGGATCAATAGGCGCTGGCGTGCAGTCCAGCGCCATGCTCGCCCTTTCAGCCGAAGGCATTCTCCCGAAGGTCGACTACGCGATATTCGCCGACACCGGCTGGGAACCGAGGGCCGTCTACGCTCACTTGGACCGCCTGGAACACGAGATAGCCGAGCCCGCGGGAATTCCCGTTCTACGCGTCTCCTCAGGCAACATTCGCGAGGACGCCCTCAACCCGTATCACCGTTTCGCTTCCATGCCTCTATATGTCCTCAACAAGGACGGCAGACCCGGTATGACCAGGCCCAGTGCACTGGCGAATACAAGATAAAGCCGATCAAGAAGAAGGTCCGGGAACTCCTCGGCCACCCCTACCCGCAGCGCATCCCGAAGAGTACATTCGTCGAGCAGTGGGTGGGTATCTCCACTGATGAGTTCCACCGGGCCAAGGACGCCGACGTCCAGTACATGCGCAATCGGCATTCACTCATCGAGCTTGGCTGGTCCCGCACGGAATGCGTCCGCTACCTCGCGTCCATCGGGCTGGAGAATACGCCGAAATCGATTTGCCTGGGCTGCCCGTTTCACGGAAATGCGCAATGGCGGAATATCCGTGACAACTCTCCCGGGGAATGGGCGGACGTGGTCGCGTTCGACGCGGCCATCCGCCAGGGCAACGCCCGCGCGAACGCCTCCGGCAACCCGCTGCTTGGTGAGGCGTTCCTCCACCGCTCCCGTGTCCCGCTCAGCGAAGCCCCGATCGACCATGTCACCGCCGCCGAACGGGCAGCGCTGCAGCCCGAACTCACCGACACCGCAGCGGACTTTGAGGTGTTGGAGCAGGGCGTCGTCGACGGCTGTTCCCCCTGGGCGTGCCGGGGTGAAGTCGAGTCCGTGCAGGACGAATTCGGGCTGGCTACTTGAGACGGATCATCCTCGACCTGTTTGCCGGGCCCGGCGGCTGGAGCCACGCCCTCACCGTCCTTGGCGCCCGCGATGTGGGCCTGGAGTGGGACGAGTGGGCGTGCAGGACCCGGGCTGCTGCTGGGCAGTTGACGATCCGGACGGACGTCGCCGCCTATCCGGCGTGGATCTTCTCCGGCCGTGTCCTCGGACTGATCGCCTCTCCTCCGTGCCAGGCATGGAGCATGGCGGGCAAGCGCCTCGGGCTGGTCGACCAGCCACTGGTCCACCAGGCCGTTGTCGACCTCGCCACCGGACGCGACACCCGCAAACACCTCCTCGGCGCATGTGCGGACGAACGCTCTCTCCTTGCCGCCGAGCCGATGCGCTACCTGCACGCCCTCAACAACGCGGGGGAGCCCGAGTGGGTGGTGGTCATGGAGGAAGTGCCCGACGTGCTGCCGCTATGGCGGCAGTACGCGGCCATCCTGCGCACCTGGGGGTTCTCGGTGTGGACCGGGATCCTCAACGCTGCCGACTACGGCGTCCCCCAGACGAGGCGGCGGGCGATCCTGATCGCCTCCCGGACCCGCACCGCCCAACCGCCCACGCCCACTCACGCCTCAGTCGGCGAACCGGAGTCGCTGTTCGGGCCGGGCCGCGCGAGATGGGTGTCCGTGGCCGAGGCCCTCGGCTGGGGCGCCACCAACCGCCCCGTCCCCACCGTATGCGCCGGCGGCGGCCCCGAACCCTTCCCCTCCGGCTCTCGCAAGTCCCTCGTCAATGCCCGCGACCGCGGCACCTGGACACCCCGCACCAACAAGGGCGCTCTGACGTCCCGCCGGGAAGAAACAGGTGGGCCCTCAACGTACGAAGCCGGAGACAACCGGCTAGTAGGACTCCGTTACGTCTGCCTGTTGTTCCTGTTTGGGGGAACGCTGAAGGTGTGGACGCACATGAAGTGAACCGGGCTCGGGCGACGTTGGCGCTGTTCGTCGCTGATGTGTTCGCCTCGGTGTCGCGCAAGGACCAGCGGGCCAAGGGCGACTGCTATCTGCGGGGACTGATGGTGGACGGTCGCCGCAAGTCCATCCAGGCCATGGCGGAGCGGCTGCCGGACGGCAACGAGCAGAACCTGCAGCAGAACCTGCAGCAGTTCGTGAACCAGTCGACCTGGGATCCAATGCCGGTGCGGCGGCGGATCGCCCGGCGGATGGTGCCCCGGGTCGGCCCGGACGCGTGGGCGGTCGACGACGTGTCGTTTCCCAAGGACGGGAAGATGTCGGTGGGGGTCGCCCACCAGTACTGCGGCGCTTTGGGTAAGCAGGCCAACTGCCAGGTCGCGGTGAGCGTGCACGCGGTCTCCGACACCGCGTCCTGTCCCCTGCAGTGGCGGCTGTTCGTGCCCCGGGAGTGGGCCGACGATCCGGTCCGCCGGCGCAAGACCCAGATCCCCGACGAGATCGGGCACCGGGAGAAGTGGCGCCTGGCCCTGGACACCCTCGATGAACTGGCCGGATGGGGTCTGGTGCCGCCGGTTGTGGTGGCCGACGCCGGCTATGGACAGAACGTCGACTTCCGCGACGGACTGGAACATCGCGGCATCGACTACGTGGTGGCGATCCGCTCGGACGTGACCGTCCACCCGCATGAGGCGATGCCCACCGCCCCCACCTGGTCCGGCAACGGCCGCAGGCCGCAGCCGCGCTACCGCGACAGGCCGACCCCGGTGGCCGAGTTGGTCGCCGGCCACGGGCGGCAGGCGTTCACCGAGGTGACCTGGCGGGAAGGCTCCCGCGGGCCGATGCGCTCACGCTTCCTGGCGCTGCGGGTGCGGCCGGCCGGTGTCCGGTCCCGCCGTCTGGCCCAGGACGCCGCCACCGGCCCAGGCAGCTGGGACGGTGTCCTGCCCGAGGTGACGCTGCTGGTTGAGGTTCCCCCGTTGCGCGAGAGGTGCTGATCAGCTGGTCAGTGAGGGTTGACGGGGTTTCAGGTTCGTCGGTTCGGCCGTCGCCTGCTCGGCGT
>NZ_JARGEE010000511.1:0-5702 GCF_033794485.1 Streptomyces sp. MB09-02B | reverse complement strand
CGCCGGGGGCGCCGGGGGCGCCGGGGGCGTGAAGCAGGGCGAT
Source organism: Streptomyces sp. MB09-02B (assembly GCF_033794485.1). Classification (NCBI taxonomy): domain Bacteria; kingdom Bacillati; phylum Actinomycetota; class Actinomycetes; order Kitasatosporales; family Streptomycetaceae; genus Streptomyces; species Streptomyces sp. MB09-02B. Next base: position 5,659 of record NZ_JARGEE010000511.1, on the reverse strand, counting down.
GCCGCCGGCGCAGGCGGCGCGACGGGACCGACCCCGACCGGCACCACGAGCCGCGTGGCCGGCACCACCGGCACCAGCACCGACGTCGGCTCCACCGACAGGGCCGGCACCGCCGGCAGGACCGGAGACCTCCGCGACGGCGGCAAGGCCCCCACCCCCGCCCAGGTCGCCGCCGCATCCGCTCTCTGGGCGGCCGCCACGGCCGTGCTCGCCGCCGGGGTCCCGGCGGCGGGGGCGGTGCCACAGGCGGAGTTGCTGCGGGCCGCGCACACCGCCCGGCTCGCCGGACTGCACCGCGCCGAGGCGGCGGCCCTGCGGGTCGTCCGCGGACTGCGCGGGGCCCGCGCCCGGCACGACGGCCACAGGCTGGCCGACCTGGTCGCCCAAGTACGCGAACTGCTGCTCACCACCGGCCTGTTGGCGGCGGCGAACCCCGACCCCGCCCTCGTCGGCACGGCACGGCGCGCCTATCGGCCGGGCGGCGGTCTACGGGTGCACGGCGTGTGCAGGGAACCGGTGACCTCGGCCACCGGATACGGCGGTGTCGTCACGCATCTCGTCTCCGACGACGGGAGCTGGTACTCGATCGCCGACGTGAAACCGGGCGGTCCGGCCCGTGCCCGGGGCGCCGCCAAGGCCACGGTCGCCCTCGGCTCCGGGACCCTCGACCACGCCGGTCTCTCCCGTGGCGGACTGCTGATCTCCGGTGCCACGGTCTCGCCGGAGGGCCGCCTCGGCTCCGGCAAGGGCGTGCGGGCCACTCCGCTCTCCGGTCTCCCCTGGACGTCGGGCCCGCTCGCCGCCCTGTTCGCACGCCCCTTGGCGGAGGCGGTCGCCGAGCGCCTCACCGGCGGCCCGGGTGCCGACCCCGAGCAGGCGGAGCAGGAGGCACGCAGACTGATCGGCTGCGACCTGGTCCTCGTCGGCGCGGCGGGCGACCACCTGTTCGCCCGCGAGGTGTCCGGCTCCGGGGAGTCGGCCGACGGCGGTCTCCTCGTCCGGCTGACCCCGGCCAACGGCCACCCCGATCTCGCCCACACCGCCAACTTCCGTCAGCTGGCCACCCGTTCCGGTCTGCGCATACGGGTGCTCGGACGCCTGGAACCCGACCGAGCCGCCACGCTCCGCCCGCTCGCGATCGGCCCGGTCCCGGGCACCGAGGCGACGCTGCGGCTGCCGGACGAGTGGCAGGGGCACGCCGACCTGGGCTACGACCGACTGCAGGGGGCGCACTTCCCGCCGCCGGACGCGCTGCCCCCGGTCGGCGGCCCCGCCGGGGTTCCGGCCGACCCGCTCGCCGAGGCTCCGCTGTGGCGACTGCGCCGACTGGTCGAGGTCGCCGTCTCCGGGGGCCGCCGCGCGGTGGCCGAGCCGGCCCGCGACGGCGACCGCGACGGAGGAGGCGCGGCCCTGCGGCGCAGTGGGTTCCGGGCGGGCGCGGACCTGGCGACCGCGCTCACCACGGAGGCGGACCGCCGCTCCCGCGACGTCTTCGGACGCGTCACCGACCCCGACCCGGACCGTTACGCCCGCGCCTGGCTCGCCACCGCGATCTACCTGAACGGCACCGAACGCGCCCTGATCCAGTCCACGTGGGGGCCCCCGTCGTCCACCACCTGACCCTCGACCGATCACGGTGGCCCGCCCCGCCCCGGTGCCCCGGCCTCCCGGAGGAACGCGCCGCCCGCGCCGCCCGCGCGGACGGTGACCGGGTCGGCGCGGGCGGCGGTGCTGTTCGCCACCGAACGCCGGAGTGCGGCAGCGACCCCGATGGTGGCCGTCGCCCCGTCAGGCCTTCGAGCCTTCAGGCCTTCGAGCCGGCTGGCCTCGCGCCGTCAGCCCTTCGAGCCATCAGGCCCTCGATCCCTCAGGTCTTCGAGCCCTCAGGTCTTCGAGCCGTCAGACCGTCCTCGGTTGCAGATAGCGCGCCAGTAGGTCGTCCAGGCTGACCAGACCGGTGAGGCGGCCCGTGTCGTCGTGGACGAGGGCGAGCGTGGCGCGATGGCGGCGCAGGACGTCGATCGCGTCGGCCACGGTCGCCTCGTCCCCCAGTCGCGGTACCGGCCGGGCCAGGCCACGGGCCGTGACCGCGCGCCCCCTCGCCCGGGCGACCAGGGCGTCACGCGCGTGGACGGAGCCGAGGACCGTGGCGTCCGCGGCGCGGACGAGGAGGCGGGTACGGTCGTGGTCGGCGGCGGCGCGGAGGACGGCCTCGACGTCGGCGTCCGCGTCCACCGAGGTGATCTCGGCGGCCGGGACCGCGAGTTCGCGCACCGGTGTCTCGGGCTCCGTCAGCGAACGCGTGATCAGCTCGGAGTCGGCCGCGCTGATCAGGCCGAGGCGCTGCGACTCCTCGACGAGGTGGGTGAGCTGCTCGCGGTTGTGGACGGACGCGAGTTCGTCGCGCGGCGTGACCCGGCACAGGCGCACCAGGGCGTTGCTCACCCGGTTGAGCAGCCCGATCAGGGGGCGCACGGCCCGGACCACGGCCCGGAAGGGCGGGGACAGCAGCATCGCGGATCGCTCGGGGTGGGCGATGGCCCAGGACTTGGGTGCCATCTCGCCGACGACCATGTGCAGGAAGACGACGACGACCATGGCGACCACGAACGCCACTCCGTAGCTGACGGCGCTGGGCAGGCCCAGATCGTGCAGCAGGGGGTCGAGTTCATGGGAGATGGCGGGTTTGGAGACGGCGCCCAGGCCCAGGGTGCAGACGGTGATGCCGAGTTGGGCGCCGGCGAGCATCAGGGACAGTTCCCGCATGCCGGCCAGCGCGGCGTGCGCGCCACGTCGGCCCGAGGCGGCGGCCTGCTCCACACGATGGCGTCGGGCGGCGACGAGCGCGAACTCGGCGGCGACGAAGAAGCCGCTCCCGATCAGCAGCAGGACGGTGACGAAGAGCGCCATGGGGAAGCTCATGCCTGTGTCTCCTCGTGCTCACGCGCGGGCAGCCGCTCCAGACGGACCGTGTCCGGTACGTGCCGGTCGAGGGTGCGTACGTCGATGGCCGCGCTCCCCCCACCGGGCAGGTCGACGGTGAGCCGGTCGCCGATGGCCGGGAAACGGCCGAGGCGGTCCACGACCAGCCCGGCGACGGTGTCGTAGTCCTCCTCCTCGGGCAGTGCGACACCGGTGGCGTCGGCGACCTCGTCGAGGCGGCGTCCGGCGTCCACCAGCCAGCCGGTGCCGTCGGGGACGGCGAGTTCGACGACGGTGTCGGACTCGTCGGCGATGTCGCCCACGAGTTCCTCGGCGATGTCCTCGTACGTGACGATGCCGGCGACCCCGCCGTGTTCGTCCAGGACGACGGCGAACTCGTCGTCGCGCTCCCGCATCCGGGTCACGGCGTCCGGCAGCGGCAGGGTGTCCGGCAGCAACAGCGGGCGACGTGCGAGGGCGCCCGCGGTGGTGGCGGTGCGGGGCCGGCCGGGCAGTCGCATCAGCTCGCGGACGCCGAGCACCCCGGCGACGTCGTCCGGGTGGTCGCCGAGCACCGGGTAGTTGGAGTGGCCGTGCCGCGCGATCAGTTCGACCGCCTCGGCGACGGAGGCGTCCCTGCGGACGAAGACGGCACCCGCGCGCGGCACCATGACCTCGTCCAGGGTCCGGTCGGAGAACTCCAGGGCGTGGTCGAGGAGTTGGGCGGTGTCCCTGGGCAGCTCGCCCTGCTCGTGGGACTCACCGATGAGGTGGCCCAGTTCCTCCAGGGTCGCCCCGTGGTGCAGTTCCTCGACGGGCTCGACGCCCACCCGGCGCAGCAGCGTGTTCGCGGCGCCGTCGAAGACGTGCACGACGGGTCCCACGATCTTCAGGTACGCGAGCGTGGAGGCCGCCAGTGACTTGGCCAGCCGCTCGGGGACGGCGAGCGCGAGGTTCTTCGGAGCCAGCTCGCCGAACACCATCTGGACGACGGTGGCCGCGACGAAGGCCAGGACCACGGAGATCCCGCCGACCGCGCCGTCCGGTACACCGATGCCGGTCAGGGCGGGTGCGAGGAGGGCGGAGACGGACGGCTCGGCGATGAAGCCGACGATCAGGCCGGTGACGGTGATGCCGAGCTGGGCGCCGGACAGCATGAACGACAGCCGCTCCAACACCGTCAGGGCCCGGGCCGCTCTCCGGTCGCCCGCCTCCGCCTCGCGCGCGAGGGCGAGCCGGTCGGCGGAGACGTACGCGAACTCCTGGGCGACGAAATAACCGGTGCCGGCGGTGAGGACGAGGACGGCCAGCACACCGAGCACGGCGTTGGCGACGCTCATCGGCCGCTCCCGGGGGAGTCGGCGGATCCGGTCGGGGGGTCCGTCGGTCTGGCGGACACGGGCTTGCTCCTTCGATTGGCGTGCGGCTCGTGAACGATTCTGACCGGATCTTCGTTCCCGATCGCGATCACCCCGCCCGTGGCGCGGCATCGCCCGCCCTCAGGACTCCCTGGCTCTGACCAGCCCCTTCTCATAGGCGATCACGACGGCCTGGGCGCGGTCACGCAGTTGGAGCTTGGCGAAGATACGGGCCACGTGCGATTTCACGGTGGCCTCGCTCAGGGTGAGCTCGGCCGCGAGTTCCGTGTTGGACAGGCCGCGGCCGAGGAGGGTCAGGACCTCCAGTTCGCGCGGGGTCAGGACCTGGAGGTCGGCGGAGACCGCGGGCGGCCCGGCGGCTTCCGTGGCGAAGCGTTCCACCAGGCGTCGGGTGATCGAGGGGGCCAGTAGCGCGTCACCGGTGTCGACCAGGCGTACGGCGGCCGCGAGGTGCTGCGGGGTGACGTCCTTCAGGAGGAAGCCGCTGGCGCCGATCGACAGGGCCGCGTAGACGTAGCGGTCGAGGTCGAAGGTGGTGAGCATGAGCACCCGGCACTCCGGGTTCGCGGCGAGGATGCGTCGGGTGGCCTCCAGGCCGTCCATGTTCGGCATCCGGATGTCCATGAGCACGACGTCCGGTTGCAGTTCGCGGGCCATCACCACCGCTTCCGCGCCGTCGGCGGCCTCACCCACCACCTCGAGACCCCGGGCGGTGAGGATCAGCCGGAACCCGGTCCGGATGAGCGTCTGGTCGTCGACCACGAGCACGCGAGGCGCCGCCCCCTCGGTCCCGGCCGACGCCTCGGCCGGCTTCTCGACCGGCTTCTCGACCGGCGTCACGGTCGGTCCAGGGGGATGCGGGCGCGAACCCGGTAGCCACCGCCGAGGCGACGCCGGGCGTCCAGGTCACCGCCGTACACCGCGACACGCTCACGCAGGCCCAGCAGTCCGCGCCCGGTGCCGCGCGGGTGGCGCAGGGCGGGACGAGTGGGAGACGACGGGGCGGGGGCGGCGCCGGTCAGCACGCTGGGGCCGGTGTTCAGCACCTCCACGCGCAGCGCACGGTCGGCGTAGCGCACGGTGACCTCGGCCCTGCCGCCGTCACCGTGTCTGAGCGCGTTGGTCAGTGCCTCCTGGACGATCCGGTACGCGGTCACGTCGATGCCCTGCGGCAACGGACGGGGTTCGCCGGAGATCCGTACCTCGACGGGCAGTCCGGCGAACGAGACCCGGTCGACAAGCGGCCCCAGCCGGTCGAGCCCGGGCTGGGGCGTCAACTCCGCCAATTCCGCCGACTCCGACCACCCCCCCTCCCCCCCCACCCCCCCCCCCGCCCCTCAACAAAAACCGCCCCCCCC
>NZ_JARGEE010000510.1:0-5705 GCF_033794485.1 Streptomyces sp. MB09-02B | reverse complement strand
CCTCGGCCCCCTTCACCCCGCACTCGCCAGAATCACGATCAGCACCACCACCCCCACCACCACCGCCAACACCTTCAACGCCGCGTACGGAGACGACGGCTGATCCGGCGGAGCCACCGGCGGAACCGGTGCCGACGACGTCGGCCGGGGCCCGTTGAACACGTCGTGCCCGGTGACCGCGGCCCGCGTGCACCAGGGGCAGGTCGGCAGATGCGAGCCGTACGTGTGCAGGGGCCGCACCGTGCAGGCCCGCACCTGACCACGCTCCTTGTCGAGGGCCCGCAGCCACGCCTCGGCCTGCGGCCGCGCGTCGGGGTCCTCGACGCCCGGCCCGAACGCGGCCTTGGCGAGGGCGAGCAGTTCGGTCGGCAGGACGGACGGGTCGATCGTGCCGCGCGGAATGGTGACCCGCTCGGGCCGCACGACATAACTGCAGCTCGCGGCGATGTTGTCCTTGACCGTCGACTCGGACGCGCTCTCGTGCGGCACCCCGCCGAAGGGATGGTTGCCGGCGGTGAGCAGCTGGTAGACGAGGACGGCCAGGGCGAAGTCGTCGCTCTGGCGCGTCGCGGGCCCGCCCCTCTGCCGCTCGGGGGACGAGTAGTCGGTGGTGTGCATCAGGCACGGGAAGAGTTCGCCGGTGACCGGGTCGGTGAAGGCGATGGAGTCGCAGTCGAGGAAGGTGACGAACCCGTTGGCGTCCACGACGACATTGCTGCTGCTGAAGTCTCCGATGACGAGGTTGTCGTAGTGCATGCGGGCCGTCATGAAGGCGAGGTTCCAGGCGACTCCGAGCAGGAACCGCCAATCGGCCCGGGCCGGGAACAGCTTGAGGCGCTGGACCCGGGTGAACAGGCCGACCAGCTGGACGTGTCGGGGTTCGCCGAAGCGGCGCATCGCGTAGCCGAGGAACTCGCCGTTCGTCCCCCGGGCGATCGCGGTGGGCCAGGCCAGCTCCGGCGGCTGACTGGCGTCCGTCGGCCGGGCGGCCAGCGGTGACATGGTCAGCATCCGGGCCAGCCGCCGTTCCTGGTCCGGCCCCGGGGTGTCCCGGTAGATCTTGACGACGATCGTCGCGTCCCCCTCCACCGGGAACACGGCCGCCTGCCCACCCCCCTTCAACGGCAACTCGGCCAGAGTGACCCGCCTACCGTCGAGAAAGACCGTGCGGCCGCTCATGGCCGTACCTCCGAGTGTTCGTCGAGCCGGTCGTCACCGCCGATGCCTCCGGCGGCGGCACGGCGGCACGGGCTGCGCGCAGGGGGCACGCTCACCGCCGGTTCGTGCGGACCGCGCGCAGCAGGGTCTTGTCGTCGGCGTTGAGGGCGGTGAGGCGGTCGGAGCGCAGGAGGGCGGCCAGGTTGGGGTCGCGGTCGTCCTCGGCGGCGGAGTCGAGGGAGCGGAAGACGGCATCGGCGAACGAGGTGTTCGGTGACTGCGCGCCGTCGGCCGACCGGTTGAGCATGGCCTGCGCGAGCCCGTCCGTGGAGAGGAGCACCCCGTCGACGCCGTCATCGAGGACGCACTCGGTGTGGGTCCAGCGCTCCCTGTCCGGAGAGGTCAGGAACACCGTCTCGTTGCTGTACTCGCTCGCCGCCGCGGCCTGCGGCAGCAGATGGAACTGCCGTTCCCCGTCCTCCGTCCCGGCCCGTACGACGACGAACCCGTCGCCCACGGAAACGTGCCCGAGCCAGCCGGGCGCGAGCACCACCACCGTGAGCGTGGTCGCGAAATCGGGCGCGTCGGGGCCGGTCCGGTCCAGGAAGTCCGCGTTGACGTCGCGCAACCCCTCCCGCAGCAGCTCGTGCACGGCCTCCCCCGGCCGTACCTCCACGGCGGCCTCGGCCCGCCGTACGAAGTGGTCCGTGGCGAGCCCCACCGCGAGCCGCGCGCCCTCCTCCGACCGGGGCCGGCTGCCGGCCCCGTCCGCGACGGCGAGCACGGCGACGGAGGGCGTGGCAGCGGCGGCGCACGCGTCCTGGCAGGGCAGGCCCTGGCGCCGGTGCCGGTAGCCCTCGACGCTCAGGCCGTGGATCCGCCAGGGCGGGGCGGCGTTCACCTCACGCCTCCCAGGCCGGGCGCTGTGTCTTGAACTGGCTGAAGATCTTCTCGAACACCTCGTCCCCCGCCCCCTTCTGCTCGGCGTTGGCACTGGCGGACATCATCTGGAGCAGCTCGCGGAACGGGAACCCCTGCAGCCGGGCGTTGAACTTGGGTGCGAACGCCCGCAGCACCGACTCCCCCATGTCCGTGATCCCGCCGACCCCGATCGCGTACAGACGGAACCGGCGGGCGCGCTGCTCCTCGGCGAGGACGGGGACCAACCGGCGCCAGGAGTCGGTGAGATGGCCGGTGGGGTCGGTGGGCAGGCCGTCGGTGACGAGGCAGATCTGCGGCCGGTAGTACTGCAGTCCGGACGCCCGCAGCTCGCTCTTGCGGGCGGCGACGATGTGCATCGCCAGCTCCAGCGCCTCGGTCATCAGGGTGACCCCGGCGGCCGTGAGCTGCGGTGCCTGGAAGGCGTGCGCGGGTATGAAGGGGCTCGTCCGGGTGCGCGGGTCGAGCAGCTGGGGTCCGCGCCAGGCGCCGACTCCCTGTCCGCCGAAGGTGACGACGGCGACCTCCACGCTGTAGCTGAGGCTGACGTCGTCATGGAGCTCCCGGGTCCACTCCGCGAGCGCGTTGTTGAGCGTCTGGATCGGCTGACCCGCCATGGAACTGGACGTGTCGAGGCAGAGCACGAGCGGCATGCGCTGGGCGTTGTTCTCGAACTCGATGTCGGCGTACTCGGCCGGCAGCGTGGGCGGGTATTCGCTGTGCATCGTCGTCCCCCTGTGCTTCTGGCGCTCTGGTGCATCTGGTGCGTCTGATGCGTCTCGTGTTGCTGGTGTTGCTGATGCTTCTGGTGTTGCTGATGGGCTCGTACGTCGGCGTGCCGATGCGCCGGGTGGAGATCACCTGGGTGTGCCCTTGGCGTGCCGTGCGGCCGTCGGCGGGAAGGCGTACAGGACGTCGGAGTCGCGTTCCCGTGCGTCGGTGACGTCGACGAGACTGCCGGGCGCGGGCGGCGGCCGCCCCGGCTCGGCCCACACCGCGCGGCGCAGCACCCGGTCGACCTCGACATAGCCCTGGGGGTGCAGTTCGGTCCGGACGACCGCGGTCGCGCTCCGGGCGTGCGCCGGTCGACCTCCCACCTGCCGCCCGTACCGAGGCCCGGACGCGACACGCAGCCGGGTGGTGCTCTCGTCCCCGTTCTCTCCCTCGCCGCCCGCGCTGCCGCCCGCGCTGCCGGTGCCGCTCCCTTCCACGTCGGCGCCCCCGTCGCGCGCCGCGTGCGCCGGCGCGGACCGGGGCGCTGACCGAGGGGCGGACCGGGTGGGCGCGACCAGCCCGAGCACGCCGGCCGCCCGCCCCGGAGCCGCCCGCCCCGGCGACGGTGCCCGGTGACCGACGGCGACCGGCCCCCGGGACCGCCGGATCACGATCACGAAGGCGAGGAGCAGGAGCGCGAGCAGCAGTGCCATCCAGAAGGCGGTCCAGGTGGCGTTGCTGTAGCCGGATCCGGTGGCCTCGCCGTCGATGGTGCCGGCCGCGTCGTCCGCCTCGTCCTCACCGCCCGGTCCCTGCCCCTGTCCCTGCCCTCGCCCCTTGCTGTCCTGGCCCTTGCTGTCCTGGCCCTTGCTGTCCTGGCCCTTGTCGTCCTGGCCCTTGTCGTCCTGGTCACCGGCGCCCTGGCCGTCGGTGGCGCCGGACGCGTTCGAGGAGCCGGGGTTCCGGTCGCTGTCGCCCTCGGTGGTGGTGAAGCTGTTGTCGTCGGGACTGGCGGTGAAGGCGGCCAGCTGCGAACCCTTGAGAGTGGACTGTCCCTCGACGGGGCCGACCTGACCGCACATCTGGTTCTTCTTCTGGTCACAGACACCGCTCGCCTCCAGGTCGTCCAGTGTCCGTGCCGTCAGCCGGTCGATCGTGGCGTCGGGGTGGATGAGCAGTTCCTCGACGGCGAGGAGCAACGCCGTGCCGCCCTGCCCCGTGCGCGCGTTCTCCGGCACCAGCACCACCACCGGGTGGGCTGTCTTGCTCAGTTGATCGAGGACGGTGTCTTGACCCTCCCCTATGTCCTCGTATTCCAGAGGCTCCTCAAGAGTGATCACCACGGGCCCCTCGGCCGTCCGACCGGCCCAGCACGCGAGCCGTTCCGTGAACCCCTCGTCCGGACACGGGTCGTCGTCCGCGACCGACGACCCCACCGGAACCAGCCCGCCCAGCCCGACCAGCAACCCCACCAGCACACCGAGAAACGACAAACGCCCGATCGCACCCATCGCACCAACCCCCCGTGGCCTGAAAGGCACGCCCCCGCGGCCCTGAAAAAGCCCATCCCATAGTGGAGCAGGCAGTCGGGCGGCCGGAAGGCTTTGGCGAATTCCGCCGAGGGAATTACGGCGAGTTACGCCGACGTTCGATCAGTATGCTTTTCACTTCTACAACTTGAACACCTGATGGCAACGACTGAACATCTGCCGTGCTCGCTCCACCCAGTCGTTGGCCAAAGCATCGAAGTCCGCCTGGGTGATCCGGCATGTCAACGGCAGATCACAGACTCCGGCGAGACAGGGACGAGGCCCTCGGACATCCCACACGGAAAGCATGGGGTTCAGTTGTTCGGTATTCCACGCGTTCGACGCGGCGGCGGCGATGGCGAGTTGGTCCTGCCGGAGGAAATTCCCGTCCGTCGCGAAGGCCACGAGAAGTCTCTTGGTGGTCATGAATCGCAATGTGACCATCCTCCCCGCCTCATGGAGATCGAATTGCAGGGAGACGGAGACGGTGTCATGCACCGTGTGGTAATTCCGCCGCGCCACCCAGCTCTGCACCAACTGCCGCCAGTGCGTGCCCAGGTCGTATATCTCGGCGTTACGCCCCGGGTACGAGTCGCGGCCGTCACGACCGGCACGACCGTCGCGACCGGAGAAGGAGTCACGGCACGAGTAGGTATCACGGCCCGGGTAGGAGTCACGGCCCGGGTAGGAGTCAGGAACCGTCACGGACCACCGCCCCGGCGACCATGGCGTCGGTCAACCCGGCGTCGAGCAGCGTCTGCGCGTGCAGCAGCAGACAGGAGGGGACGGACTCGCTCGTCGTACGACGCAGATGACGCTCCCTCAGCTCCTCGTACCGCACCTCGATGGTCCGGGCCACCTGCGGCGGCGGCCACACCTCGACGCGCGTCTCCTCCTCCACCAACTCTGCCAGGATCTCGGCGAGTCGGGGCCGGTCCTCGGGTCGCTTGGCCAGACAGCGGGCGATGACGGGCCGCAGTCCCGGTGGTACGCCGTCGAGCCGGGGCTCTCCCCGCACGACCTCGACGCGCACGCCCTCCCCGCTGCCGTGCGGCGGGCGGCCGGTGAGCGCGTACACCAGGACGCCGCCCAGGGAGAAGACGTCGCTCGGTGGGCCGACCCGGTCGCCGCGGATCTGCTCGGGCGACATGAACGGCGGGGTGCCGACCACGACACCGACGCGGGTGAGGCCGGGGGCGCCGTCCACGCGGGAGATACCGAAGTCGATGACGCGGGGGCCGTCCTGGGCGAGCAGGACGTTCGCCGGCTTGAGGTCACGGTGGATCACATGGGCGGCGTGGATTGCCTGCAACGCCTCGACGAGGCCGGCGCCGAGGGGGCGGACCTGGGCCTCGGGGAGGGGGC
>NZ_JARGEE010000050.1:0-32125 GCF_033794485.1 Streptomyces sp. MB09-02B | reverse complement strand
ACTCCCCCCGCCCGAGCACACCGCAGGTGCCCGCGTCGAGGGTCAGCCGTACGTCCGCCTCCCCGGGCGCGGGCCCGTCCCCGTACACCGGCCCCTCCTCGGCGCCCGCCCACACATGGAACGCCCCTTCCTCCAGCCGGACTTCGACCAGCCCGGCGGCCGCACCGCGCAGCGCCCGCAGCAACGGCAACGCGAACCAGTGTGCCCGTACCGCGTCCGTGGCCCGGCGCTCCCCGAGCGCCGACTCCCCCCACGCCCCCAGCGCCTGCAGCACCGGCAGCAACTCCCGCCCCCGGTCGGTGAGTTCGTACACGTACGCGGCCCCCGGCGGCGGCAGCCGGCGCCGCGTCGACAGCCCGTCCCGCTCCATGTCCTTCAGCCGCGACGCGAGGACGTCCGTGCTGACACCCGGCAGATCCGCGTGCAGATCCGTGTAGCGGCGCGGCCCGGCCAGCAGTTCGCGCACGATCAGCAGGGTCCAGCGGTCACCGACGAGGTCGAGCGCGCGCGCGGCGGAACAGTACTGGTCGTAGCTTCGGCGAGGTGACATGGGACGCAGTCTAGACATGTCGTTGGACTTTCCAAGCGCCTACTTGGTAAAACCAAGCAACACAACAACCGGAGGGCGAGGGCTCATGGAGTTCCGGCAGTCGAGCAAGCTCAGCGAGGTCTGTTACGAGATCCGCGGCCCCGTGATCGAGCACGCCAACGCGTTGGAGGAGGCGGGCCACAGCGTCCTGCGCCTCAACACCGGCAACCCGGCGCTCTTCGGCTTCGAGGCGCCGGAGGAGATCATCCAGGACATGATCCGGATGCTCCCGCAGGCCCACGGCTACACGGACTCGCGCGGCATCCTCTCGGCCCGCCGCGCCGTCGCCCAGCGCTACCAGGAGCGCGGCCTCGACGTCGACGTGGACGACGTCTTCCTCGGCAACGGTGTCTCCGAGCTGGTCTCCATGGCCGTACAGGCGCTGATCGAGGACGGCGACGAGATCCTGATCCCCGCCCCCGACTTCCCGCTCTGGACGGCGGTGACCACCCTCGCCGGCGGCAAGGCAGTGCACTACCTCTGCGACGAACAGGCCGACTGGTACCCGGACCTCGACGACATGGCGTCGAAGATCACCGACCGCACCAGGGCCGTCGTCATCATCAACCCGAACAACCCCACCGGCGCGGTCTACCCCAAGGAGATCATCGAGGGCATCCTCGACCTCGCCCGCCGCCACGGCCTGATGGTCTTCGCCGACGAGATCTACGACCAGATCCTGTACGACGACGCCGTCCACCACTCGGCCGCCGCGCTCGCCCCCGACCTGGTCGTCCTCACCTTCTGCGGCCTGTCCAAGACGTACCGCGTCGCGGGCTTCCGCTCCGGCTGGCTGGTCGTCACCGGCCCCAAGCAGCACGCCCGCAACTACCTGGAGGGCCTGACGATGCTGGCCTCCATGCGGCTGTGCGCCAACGCGCCCGCCCAGTACGCCATCCAGGCCGCGCTCGGGGGCCGTCAGTCGATCACCGACCTCACCACGCCGGGCGGCCGCCTCCACGAGCAGCGCAACGTGGTGTGGGAGAAGCTCAACGAGATCCCCGGCGTCTCCTGTGTGAAGCCCAAGGGAGCCCTGTACGCCTTCCCCCGGCTCGACCCCAAGGTCCACCGGATCCACGACGACGAGAAGTTCGTCCTGGACCTCCTCCTCCGCGAGAAGATCCAGGTCGTCCAGGGCACGGGCTTCAACTGGCCGACCCCCGACCACTTCCGCATCCTCACCCTCCCCCACGCCGACGACCTGGACGCGGCGATCAGCCGGATCGGCCGCTTCCTGAGCGGGTACCGGCAGTAGCCGACGGCCGGTACCCGCGGTCGTCGACGACCGGTACCGGTGGCCGTCGACGGCGGTACGGCACCGTCGCGTACGCGGACCGGGGCGTCGGCGTACGCGGGCGTACGGGCATCGGCGCCCACCCGGCATGGGTAACCCTTCCCCATGACCGATCGCCCGCTGCTCCTCCTCGACGTCGACGGCCCTCTCAACCCCTTCGGCGCCCGGTGGTGGCGTCCTGACGGCTATGTGACCCACCGGATGCGACCCGCCAACTGGTCCGCCCGGCAGAAACCGGGCTCCCGGCGGCTGCGCCGGGGCCTGCGGATCCGGCTCAATCCGGCGCACGGCGAGCGACTCCTCGCGCTGCCCTACGAGTTGGCGTGGGCGACGACGTGGATGCACGACGCCAACGAGATGATCGGCCCGGTGATCGGGCTGCCCCGCGACCTGCCGGTCATCGAGTTCGCCGGTCTCTTCGCCGAGGACCCGGACGGGCTGTACTGGAAGACCCGGCAGGTCCTGGAGTGGGCGGCGGGACGGCCGTTCGTCTGGGTCGACGACATGATCACCGAACTCGACGTCCGGCATGTGGCCGAGCACCACGACACCGCCGCGCTGCTGATGCGGATCGATCCGCGCCGGGGGCTGCGGGAGGCGGAGTTCACGGAGTTGCAGCGGTGGGCCCGTGCCCTGTGAGGTGCGGGACGCCGTCGGGCGCCGCGGACTCGTAGCCTGGGGACATGGGTGATCTTCTTCTTGTGCGGCACGGTGAGACCGAGTGGTCGGTGTCCGGGCAGCACACCAGCTGGACCGACCTCTCACTGACGGACCACGGTCGCGAGCAGGCACGCGGCCTCGCCCCGCTGCTCGGCTCGCACCGCGTCGGGGCCGTGTTCGTGAGCCCGCTCAAGCGCGCCCGGGAGACCGCCGACCTGGCCGGGCTCACCGGGGCGCGCCTCGACGCGGACCTCGTCGAGTGGGACTACGGCGCGTACGAGGGCGTCACCACCGTCGAGATCCATCGCACCCGGCCGGACTGGTTCCTGTTCACGGACGGGGTCGCGCCGGGACCGCCGGAGCACCCCGGGGAGAGCCCGGAGGAGGTCGGCGCCCGTGCCGACCGCATGCTCGCCAAGGCGCACGCGGCGCTGGCGAACACGGAGGGCAGCGTGGTGCTCGTGGCGCACGGACACTTCCTGCGCGTCCTCACCGCCCGCTATCTCGGGTTGCCCGCCTCCGGTGGCGCGCTGTTCCAGCTGGCCACCGGTACGGTCTGCCGGCTCGGTACGGAGCACGGGCGTCCGGTCCTCGCGGGGTGGAATGTCAGACCCCCCTCGTAGTCTCCGTATCCGTGGGGGGTGACCCACGGCCGGTTCGGATGAGGGAGGGCGCCGTGACACGACCGCCGACCGCCGCCCAGCGGCGGATCATCGACGCCGCCGAGCCCGTCACCGGGCGGCTGACGGGTACGGAGCACCAGCTCGCGGCCCTGGTGAAGCGGGGGCTGGCCTTCCGGCATCCTCGCCCGCCGCACGACCACTTCCTCACGCCGGCCGGACATCGCCTACGGGAGACGGCACCGGTGGCGGCCCCGGAGACGGCCCACCGGGAGACGGCCCGGACGGACATGGCCCGGACGGACACGGCCCCCGCCGCTACCGGCGTCTTCGCCGCGCGGGTCGGCGGCGAGGAGGCCGCCGCCACCGGACCGGCTCGCGTCCGAGAGGTCCACAGCGCCTGGCAAGGGCTGCTGGAGCTGCGTCGCATGACCAACACCGGCGGCGTCACGGACCGCCCGTGCGGCTGGGAGCGCACGCACCTCGTGCAGGCCGCCGCACTGGCACTGGAGGCCGCGGCCCACCGGCCCGCGGGGGCGGACCCGGCGGGAGGGGGTTACCGCGTGCGGGCCACGCCCCAGCCCGAGGCCGTCGCCGTACGGGAGCCCGACGCCGAGGCGCTGCGGGCCTGCGGGGCGACGTTGGAGAGGGCGGGCTGGCAGGTGGGCGAGCACACGGACCCACGGACTCGCGAGCGGTATCTGCTGGCCTCGCCGAGACGCGTCTAGCGGATCGACGGACCCCGGCGTCGCGGAACGCGTGCTCACGCTCGCGGTCCGCGGCACCGGGGACTCACGGCCGGTGGCCGCTCGGCCCAGCGGGTTCAGCAGCTCCGCTCAGCCCAGCGGGTTCAGCAGCTCCGGGTCGTTCTCGAAGGCGAAGAGCAGCAGGTCCGCCATGGTGAACCTGCCCTTCCGGTGGGAGGGGAGGCTCGGGCGCCAGCCCGGGTGCTTCACGATCGACCTCCGGCTGCCCTCCATCGCCCGGTGGAACACCTCCGCGACGAGGGTGCCGCCGACACCGGTGAGGCTGCCGGGGTGCGCTTCGTTCACCTCTGCCTCACGCAGCACGTAGAACCACAGCGGGGTGTGCTCCACGAGCCGGGCGCGCTCAGCGTCGGTGAACCCCTCCAGTACGGCTCCGCCGTTACCGCGCAGAATCTGGTCCTCCGTCAGCGGCTTGAAGCCCATCTGGGCGGCCAGTTGCGGCCCGGTGGCCAGCTCGACCATCGACGCCCGCACCAGGTTGCGGAACGCGAGGTTGCGCTGGATCGGCGGCGGGGCCGGGCGGCCCCGGCCGTCGAAGGTGCCGGTGGGCAGCGTGGACAACGGGTCGACGAGGAGCGTGTCGAGCCGCTTGGCCACGTTGAACTCGCCCTCCGGCACGACCAGGTCGTCCCGGCCGATCTCGCCGAAGTCGAACAGCCGGCGGAAGTCGACGATCCAGTTGCTCGGCAGCCGCAGGTTCTCCCCGGAGTTCGGGTCGTCGAGGTCGCTCAGGTCGTCCGGCCCCGGCGTGAGGTTGCCCGCCGTCCCGCTGAACCGGAACAGCAGTCCGAGCGAGGCGATCGGACCGGGTCCGCCCGCGCGGAACACGCTGTTCCACTGGTAGGCCCCGCGCACCATGCTGTGCCCGAGGCGGTAGGCGGCCACCGAGAACTCGATGGGCATCGTCGGGAAGTCGCCGGGGCGGACGTACCCGGGCCGCTCGAAGTGCCTGCGCCCCCGGGTGAAGACCCGCTCGACGATGTCCGGGTCGACGATGCGCGGCAGGAAGTCGGTGCGCAGCACCCACTGGTAGTGCTTCACGACGATGTCCCGGGCCGCCTGGAACAGCCGGTGCTCGGGCACGCCGCGCTCGTCGAGGAGGTCGACGACCCTGTTGTGGAAGCGGATGAACGCCAGGTGGAGCTGGCCGACCGCGAGGTTCTCGTCGTTGCGCGCGTCCGGGATGAGCGGGGCGCGCTGGTCGGCCCGGGTGCCGCCGGCCGCCTCGCCGGCCCTCGGCAGGTCGAAGCCCGCGTGGTCGGTGTTGGACGTCGACTCGGGCGGGAAGCCCACCCCGAGCGTCGTGCCCGTCCTCAGGCGGCCGCCGGACTCGTAGAAGCGCGCACTGCCCCCGTGGCGCGGGCCCATGCCGTAGAGCGAGTCCAGGTCGAGGGCGGGGCTGCGCCCCTGCACCAGGTCCTCGACCGGGACCGGTTCGCCCAGCCCCACCTGGGTGCGGTCCAGGGTCAGGTCGTGGTCGACGAACTGACCGAGATACGTGAACCCCGCCGGGACCGACGCCCCGGGCTCGCCCGAGTCCGGGTCGGCGCCGCCCGTGCCCGTGGTCATGGCCACGGCCAGCTTGCCGAGCAGTTCCTCGTCGAGCTGGACCCCCTTCTCCCCGAACCGGGAGAAGCGGAAGGCCATCTGCTGCTCGGTCGCGCTCGGCACACGCGCGACGGCCGCCCCCTTCTCGAACTCCAGGATCCGGCCCTCGTTGACGACGTAGTAGGTCTCGCGATGGTGTCGGTGCACCATGTGTGTCCCCGTTCTGTCCCCCGGCTCCGCGAACGGTCACAACCGGACTTACCGGTTCTCCCCGTCGGTACCGGCCCCCACCGGACGCGGAGCGATCATTCGGATAAATCACTGTTTCCCGACAACGCGTCGGCCGGGGAGCGGGGTTCCCGAACCGGAAAATCTACTCATATTGGCGTAGGAAGCAGCCGTTCACGTCGGGTTCTCCCCCGTGTGGCCGCGTGTCCGCGCACAAGTGGGGTGTCGGCGGGTATTCCTCCCACGGCGTACCCCCCACCGCATCCCGGAGACACCATGCCGCTCGCCCGCCGTGCCCTGCTCACCGCGTTCGCCGCCGGTTCCGCCGCCGCCTGCACCTCGGCCGGCGCGATCCCCTCGGACGACGCACCCCGCACCGACAACGCGCAGCGCACGGCCTCGGTGGCGACCAGAAGGCTGCTGCCGGACCACTGGCGGCAGATCACCTTCACGGAGGGGAAGGAGAAGGACACCTTCCGCGTCTCGGGGAGCACCGGCCGCATCACCGTCGCCGGTGACACCCCGGCCACTCAACTCACCGGTCTGAACTGGTACTTGAAACACGTCGCCTACGCCGACATCAACTGGGCGGGCGACCAGACGGACCTCCTCCCGCGCGAGCTGCCCGGCCTTGACCAGACGGTCAGCCGCCGGGCGAACGTCGTCCACCGCTTCGCCCTCAACGACACCAACGACGGCTACACGGGCGCGTACCTGGACTGGTCGTACTGGGAGCGCGAGCTGGACGTGCTGGCGCTGCACGGCTACAACGAGGTCCTCGTCTGCGCGGGCGCGGACGCGCTGTACCACCGGGTGTTCCAGGAGTTCGGGTACGGCGAGGAGGAGCTGCGGGCGTGGGTGCCGGGCCCGGCCCACCAGCCGTGGTGGCTGCTGCAGAACCTGTCCGCCTTCCCCTCCCCCGTCTCCCGGCAGCTCCTGGACGCGCGGGCCGTCCTCGGCCGCAGGATCGCCGACCGGGCGCGCGAGCTGGGGATGACGCCGGTGTTCCCCGGGTACTTCGGGACGGTCCCGGCGGGCTTCGCGGAGCGGGTCCCGGGGGCCCGGACCGTGCCGCAGGGCGAGTGGATGGGCTTCGCGCGGCCCGACTGGCTGGACCCGCGCGGGGCCGAGTTCGCCCGGGTGGCGGCGGCCTTCTACCGGGTGCAGGACGAGATGTTCGGCCCGTCGACGCTGTACAAGATGGATCTGCTCCACGAGGGCGGCGACCCGGGGGACGTTCCCGTGGCCGACGCGGCGAAGGGTGTCGAGCGCGCGCTCCAGCGGGCTCATCCGGGGGCCACCTGGGTGATCCTCGGCTGGCAGCACAACCCGCCGCGCGCGATCGTCGACGCCGTCGACAAGGAGCGCATGCTCGTCGTCGACGGCCTCTCCGACCGCTTCCCCACGGTCACCGACCGCGAGGCCGACTGGGGCGACACCCCGTACGCCTTCGGTTCCATCTGGAACTTCGGCGGACACACCGCGCTCGGCGCCAACACCCCCGACTGGGCGACGCTGTACGAGAAGTGGCGCACGAAGGGCGGCAGCAGGCTCCGGGGAATCGCCCTGATGCCGGAGGCTGCGGACAACAACCCGGCCGCCTTCACCCTGTTCTCCGAACTCGCCTGGCGAGAAGGCGCGTTGGACTTGAAGGCCTGGTTCGCCGAGTGGGCGCACGCCCGGTACGGTGCCCTCGATCCGCACGCCGAGGCCGCCTGGGACATCCTGCGCCGCACCGCGTACGGCACCACCCGCGCCGACTCCTGGAGCGAGGGCGCCGACGGCCTCTTCGGCGCCCGGCCGGCACTGAACGCCGTACGGGCCGGTCGCTGGTCGCCCAAGCAACTCCGCTACAACGCGGCTGACTTCGAGCCCGCGCTGGGCGAACTGCTGCGCGTGCGAACCGAGTTGAGGGTCTCGACGGCGTATCGCCGTGACCTCCTCGACGTGGCCCGCCAGGCGCTCGCCAACCGCAGCCGGGTGAAGCTGCCGCGGATCAAGGCGGCGTTCGATGCGCAGGACACGGCGCTCTTCGCGAGGTCGAGCGCGGACTGGCTGTCGCTCATGGACCTGCTGGACGAGCTGGTGGCCACCGACTCCCGTCATCTGCTGGGCCGTTGGGTCGCGGAGGCCCGCTCCTGGGGTGCGGACGCCGCAGAGCGGGACCAGCTGGCGTACGACAACCTGTCGTTGCTGACCGTGTGGGGGACACGGAAGGGAGCGGACGCGGGGCTGCGGGACTACGCCAACCGGGAGTGGGCGGGACTGGTCGGCGGTCTGTACCGGCTGCGCTGGTCGACGTACTTCGAGGAGCTGAGGGCCGCGCTGGCCGCGGGCCGCGCACCGGCGAAGATCGACTGGTTCGCCCTGGAGGACCGCTGGGCGCGGAACCCGGGGACGCTCGCGACCGAGCCGACCGGCGACACGTACACGGTCGCGACCCGGGTCCGGGACCGTCTCGCGGCACTCGCCTGACGGACCCCGGGGGCGCGTGCGGCCCACCCGGGACGGCCCGCCCGTGACACCGTTCCGGGGCGCGCACGAGCGTGCGCGCCCCGGAGACGGCTGCCGTGGACCTCGCCGAGGTCCACGGCTCTGGTCGAGGGCCGTCCCCCTCGACCAGAGTTCAGCGGGTCAGGCCCCGGCGGCGATCCGCGCCAGCCGCCGCGCCTCCTGCCTCGTCGAGCGGGCGATCGCGTCCTCGTCGACGTGCAGCAGGCGGTTGTTCTCCACGATCTGCCGGCCGTTGACGAACGACGCCGTCACCGGGGCCGCCGCGCCGAGGACCAGGGCGGTCACCGGGTCGGCGATCGACGCGTGGGCGAGGGTGTCGAGCTTCCAGAGGACGAGGTCGGCGAGCTTGCCGGGTTCCAGGGAGCCGGTCTCCCCCGCCCGGCCCAGGACCTGGGCGCCGCCGAACGTACCGAGCCGGAGCGCCTGGCGGGCGGTGAGGGCGGCCTCGCGGTGGGCGCCGAGGCGGTTGATCAGGAGCGCGTTGCGCAGCTCGGTGTGGAGTTCGCCGGACTCGTTGGATGCCGTGCCGTCGACGCCGAGGCCGACCGGGACGCCGGCCGCCAGCATGTCCGGGACCCGGGCGATCCCCGCCGCCAGCCGGGCGTTGGACGACGGGCAGTGGGCCACGCCCGTCCTCGTACGGGCGAAGGCGGCGATGTCGGAGTCGTTCATGTGGACGCAGTGGGCCATCCACACGTCCTCGCCGAGCCAGCCCGTGGACTCGAAGTAGTCGGTCGGGCCCATGCCGAACAGTTCGTGGCAGAACTTCTCCTCCTCGACCGTCTCCGAGCCGTGGGTGTGCAGCCGCACCCCCAGACGGCGGGCCAACTCGGCGCCCTCACGCAGCAGTTCGGTGGAGACCGAGAACGGCGAGCAGGGGGCGACGGCCACCTGGGTCATCGCGCCGAAGGAGGCGTCGTGGTGCTCCTTGACGGTGGCCTCGGTCGCCGCGAGGGCGCCTTCGAGGCTCTCGACGGCGAAGTCCGGGGGCAGGCCGCCGTCCTTCTCGCTGCGGTCCATGGAGCCGCGGGCCAGGGTGAAGCGGACCCCCGTCTCGCGGGCGGCGCGGATGATCGATCCCGACAGGTCGCCCGAGTTCTTGGGGAAGACGTAGTGGTGGTCCATCGCGGTGGTGACGCCGCCACGGGCCATCATCGCCAGGGAGCCCTGGGCGGCCGCGTAGACCATCTGCTCGTCGATGCGCGCCCAGGTCGGGTAGAGCGCGACGAGCCAGTCGAAGAGGTTGTGGTCGGTGGCGAGGCCCCGGGTGATCCACTGGTAGTAGTGGTGGTGGGTGTTGACCAGGCCGGGGGTCACGAGGTGGCCGGTGGCGTCGATACGGCGTACGACGTCCGGCAGGTCCGCCGGGGCGCGCCCGGCGCCGAGCGACTCGATGCGGTTGCCGGCGATGACGACATGGCCGGTGGCGTACTCGGTGTCGTCGGCGTCTACGGTCGCGATCGAACAGTTCTCGATCACGATGCGCTGAACTGCTGTCATGGTGCGCCCCTCAGAGGTTGGTCAGGTCCGCCGGGATCTTCGCTTCGCATCCGTCCCGCAGGACGGTGGCCTCGATCAGGCCGTAGGGGCGGTCGGCGGCGAAGTACACCTCGTTGTCGTTCTTGAGACCGAACGGGGCCAGGTCCACCAGGAAGTGGTGCTTGTTGGGCAGGGAGAAGCGGACCTCGTCGATCTCCTCGCGGTGGTCGATGATCCGCACGCCCATCTGGTACAGGGTCTGCTGGAGCGAGAGCGAGTACGTCTCGGCGAAGGCCCGCAGCAGGTGCTGCTTCACCTGCTCGTAGGACGCCTCCCAGTCGGGCATCCGCTGCTCGTCGTCGGTCCAGTTGAAGCGCCAGCGGCCGGAGACCTCGGTGGCGAGGACGCGGTCGTGAGCCTCGGGCAGGGTCGTGTACTTGTCCTTGACGTAACCCCAGAACTCGGAGTCGGTCGAGTTCATGACCGTGAGGTCCTTGAGGCCGGAGACGACCTCCCACGACGTGCCGTCGTAGGTGATCTGCGCCAGCCTGGTCTCCTGGCCCTGCCGGACGAAGGAGTGCGCGCCGTCGCCGCCGTGCTCGATGCGCTCCCAGGCGTACTGCTCGACGCGGATACGGGCCCGGTGGATGGCGGTCTGGGAGGTCACGAAGTGCCGGGCGAGGTGGATGCCGAACTGCTCGGCGGAGTCGATGCCGTACTCCTTGGCGAAGGCGTACACCGTGTTCTTGGTGGTGTCCGTCGGCAGGACGTTCGCGTTCGAGCCCGAGACGTGGACCTCGTCCATGTCGCCGCTCAGCGCGACCGAGACGTTGAGGTCCTTGATGTGGTGGGTGGCGCCGTCCCGCGTGATGCGTACGACGCGGTTCTCGGCCTTGCCGTACTGGTTGGGTCCAAGGATGGGCATAGCTAGCTCCCTCGATAAACGGAGTAGCCGAACGGGTTGAGCAGCAGCGGTACGTGGTAGTGCTCGCCGGGCGTCACCGTGAAGGTGATGACGACCTCGGGGAAGAACACGGCACCGCTGTCCCGGTTCGCGGGGGCGTCCTGCTGCGCATCGGCTTGCTTCTTCAAGAAGTACGGTTCGACCTCGAAGTCGAGCCGTACGTGGCTGGTTCCCTCCGGCAGCGCCGGCAGATCCTTGCACCGCCCGTCCGCGTCGGTCAGCGAGCCGCCGAGCGCCTGCCAGTCCGCGTTCCGGCCCGCCCGGGCGGAGAGCCGGACGGCGACACCCCCGGCGGGGCGGCCGACGCTGGTGTCCAGGATGTGCGTGGACACGGAGGCGGTGGTGCTCGTACTCATGACGATCGGTCCTCTTCGACGATACGGGCGAGCCGGATGCGGTTGATCTTGCCCAGCTCGACGCGGACGATCTCCCGTTCCCGCTCCGGCGCGTTGCCGATCCGGTCCCGGACCGCGTCGCGCATCTGCTCGCCGGTCCGGCCGGTGGCGCAGATCAGGAAGACATGACCGAACTTCTCCTGGTAGGCCAGGTTCAGTTCGAGCATCTCCGCCTTCAGCTCGTCGGAGGCGCCGGCCATGCCGCGCTGCTCACGTGCCGAGGTCGGGTCGCCCGGCCTGGGACGGCCGATCGGGGGGTGCCCGGCCATCGCCTGCGCCAGGTCCTCCTCGCTCAGCTCGGCCATGGCGGCGTCACTGGCGGCGAAGAGGTCCTCGACGGCGGCGTACGGGCGGCCGGCGAGCAGTCGGCGCCCCCATTTCGCCGAGGCGCACGCCTCGTGGAGCGCGGCGGCGGCCGCGTGCTCCTCCAGGGCGTTGAAACGGGCGAGGCCCGGTGTCGAGGTACGCGAAGTCACGGGAGCCTCCGTCGCCGTGGTGCTGGACTGGCTACGGCAAGCTAACGCCCCGCGACGACATCGCGTCAACAGTTTGTTGAAAAATCGCGGTTACCGCGCCACCCCGAGGCTCAGGCCTCTTTCTCGCGGTTGAGGTAGTTGTAGACGGTGAAGCGGCTGACACCGAGGGCGCTCGCGACGGTCTCCACTCCGTGGCGCACGGAGAAGGCGCCGCGCGCCTCCAGTATCCGTACGACCTCCTGCTTGGCCTTGCGGTCGAGGTCGGCGAGCGGCCGGCCCTTCTGACGCTCCATCGCGGCGAGGATGTGGTCCAGCGACTCGGCGAGCTGCGGCAGCCGTACGGCGACGACGTCGACGCCCTCCCAGGCCAGGACGACGTCGTCGGGGCCCGCCTCGTCCGCCGGCAGCATGAGGCCGCCCATGGCGTCGACCAGCGGCTTGACGGCCGCGACGAAGCGCTCGTCGCCGGTGCCGGTCACTCGCCGCCCTTTTCGATCACATTGACCTGGAGCGAGATCCGGGTGGCGCCGGACTCCAGGGTCCGGCGGAGCAGGGCGCCCACGGCCCCGAGCACGGCGTCGGCCCGCCCCTCCGCCGTGTTGCCGAACGGGCCGACGTCGACGGCGTCCAGGTCGGCCGCCTCGACGACCTCCCGCGCCACGAGCGCGTGCGCAGGTGCCTCGTCGAGATCGAAGGGCTCGGTCGTGAACTCCACTCTCAATCGCATTGTGCCCCCAAGGCATCGCTCTGACCTGCGCATTCCCTCAGTCCTGCGGCTGAGAGGGCACATGCGGGGCACCTTCCCCCGACATGACACCGAACGCCCGGTCCACCGCCGCCCTGGTCCGTTCCTCCGACTCAGGGAAGAGATGGCTGTAGACGTTCAGGGTCATCGCAGCGTTGGTGTGCCCCAGCCGCTCCGACACGACCTTAACCTCGCGCTTTCACGAGGTGGGGTGTCCGAGGCTTGACCAAATAAGCGAGAGTGCTCCTGACCTGCAACGATGGGACTTGTCTAGGGTCCTGTTGGCTGCAAGGAAAGAAGCACTCTCCAGGTGAAGAAGTGTATCGGGTCGTACCCGCATGTCCGCATCGAGGGCGGCGGCCGGGTGGTGGTCTCGCAGGCCGGGGGCGTGCTGCTGGTCGAGACCGTCCGCAAGGCCGGCCTGGACGCCGCGATATCAGCGGCGCTGACGCCGTGGCGGAAGGCTCGGGCGGTGCACGACCCGGGCAAGATCCTGCTGGACGTGGCCCTGGCGGTCGCGCTGGGCGGGGACTGCCTCGCGGATGTCGCCGTGCTGCGGGCCGAGCCGGCCGTGTTCGGGCCGGTGGCCTCCGACCCGACCGTCTCCCGCCTCATCGACGCCCTCGCAGCCTCCGGGGAGAAGGCCCTGCGGGCCATCCGTGCCGCGCGGGCTGAAGTCCGCCGACATGTCTGGCGGTTGGCCGACCGGGAAGCGCCTGATGCGGGCGGGACGGTGCCCGTGGACCTCGACGGGGTGCTGGTGATCGCGCACTCGGACAAGGAGGACGCCGCACCCACATGGAAGCGAACCTACGGCCACCACCCGCTGATGGGGTTCGTCGACCACGGACCGGGCGGCACGGGTGAACCGGTCACGGCCCTGCTCAGACCGGGGAACGCGGGATCGAACACGGCCGCCGACCACATCACCGCCGCCCAACTGGCCTTGGCCCAGCTGCCGAAGAAGTACCGGCGCGGGCGCCGGACTCTGATCCGCACCGACTCCGCGGGCGGCACTCACGACTTCGTCGCCTGGCTCGCTCAGCGGGGACGGTGGCTGTCCTACTCGGTCGGCATGGTGATCACCGAGCAGGTCCACCAGCATGTGCTGAAGGTTCCGGCATCGGCCTGGACGGCGGCCGTCGAGGCGGACGGCGAGGTCCGTGACGGGGCCTGGGTCGCCGAGCTCGCCGGCGATGTCCTGGACGGCTGGCCCAAGGGCATGCGGCTGATCGTCAGGAAGGAACGACCGTACCCTGGGGCCCAGTTGCGGCTCACAGATGCGGACGGCATGCGGCTGACCTGTTTCGCCACCAACACCCTGGGCCGGCCGATCGCCGAGCTCGAGCGCCGTCACCGCCTGCGGGCCCGGGCCGAGGACCGCATCCGCGCCGCCCGGGCCACCGGCCTGCGCAACCTGCCCCTGCACAGCACGGCCCAGAACCGGATCTGGCTGGAGATCGTGCAGATCGCTCTCGACCTGCTGGCCTGGATGCCGATGCTCGCCCTGACCGGCAAGGCCAGGCTCTGGGAGCCCCGCCGCCTGCGGCTCCGCTTGTTCACCGCAGCCGGACAGCTCGTGACCAGCGGCCGTCGGCGAATCCTCCGCCTGGCCCGGCACTGGCCCTGGACCGGTCACATCACGGCAGCCCTCGACCGGCTCACCCAACTGCCCGCCCCTGGCTGACCAGCGGATTCCCCGCCCCTTCAACAGCACCCCAACACCCGGAGCGGTGGAATCCGGCGCATCCCAAGGCGACACTCGGGTCTTCGGCCTGCACAACCTCAGCCCACAACACACAAACGGTCCACCGAAGCCTGCCGCGCCACCATGCGCGGCGAACCCTTCCTCTACCCCGGTGCCGTCAACGCCCTCATCCGCAACTACCTCGACCGCGTCCGGGAAGGACAGACGCCGCCCGCCAGAGCCATCACCGACCGCGAAGAGGAGATCCACAAACTCGTCGCCGAAGGCCACACCTCACAGGAGATCGCCGACCTCCTCGTCATCAGCGTCAAGACCGTCGAACGCCACCGAGCCAACCTGCTGAACAAACTCGGCCTCAAAGACCGTCTCGAACTCACCCGCTATGCCATCCGCGTTCGGCCTGATCGAACCCTGACCCACCGCACCCGACGCCCCAGCCGCACGGCATTGGACAGATCTACCCGGTATCAGCCAGACACGCCCCGTCCCGGGGCCGGAAAGCCCGCCTCCTGGAGCCGCGAGAAGGTCCTGCCGAATGGGTCTCGGTCTACACGACCCAGTACCAGGACCGGATCACCTATCGGAAGACGTACACCAACTTCAGGTTTTCTGAGACCTCTTGGTGGGCGACGACCCACCGCAGGGTCTACGTCTACATGTCGAAGAAGCCCATCGCCGGCGTCGTACTGATGTCGGTCGGCGCGGTGGCCACCGTGACCGGCGCTCTCATGTACGTCGTACCAGGCCCTGGCATGCCCGTCCTGCTATTGGGTCTGGCGCTCATGACCGCAGGAACACCCTTGTTTTCCGCCTCACTCCGTAGGTCATGACCGAAGACGCTCACGCCAAACGCGCGCGGAAGCGCGCAGCGCGTGACGCGGGCTTACTGGGACGCGTCCTGGGAGCCAATCCGCTCCCGAATTCTTCCCATACCGCGCGACACCAACCGAGATCGCACCCTTGAGCAGGTAAACACCGTTTGTACCGGCACGATCGACAGCCGAACCTGATCTGCCAATCCACTGGATTCGTCGCTTCTCCGCCCCAAATCACAACTTCCCCTGCCGACAACGGTCTTCGCGCTCTGAGGGAAGGGACAACACCGCCGGGAACCCAGAACACGCCGTCGTCTTCCAGACAGGACCCTTGCCATCAACCCGTGGTCATCTCTGCCGAGTTATGGCAATGAGTTGAAGCGGCGGGTATGCGAGGCTCTGCAGCATGGGGTGGGGTTTCAAGTTGCACGGGGGAATCGCAGCCGGGCTGAGTGCCCTTGCTGCTGATCCTCGCAGCGCTGACATGGCTGCCGGGGACCCTGCCGCTGGTGGACTCGGCATGGCTGACGGCGACGGTCGTGCTGCTTCTGTTCCCGGTGTTCGCCGCTGCCCTGCTGCGCGTACTCCTGACGCGAGCGGACCGCCACTCGGTATGGCTTGCATTCCGGTGCCTGCCCGGCGTGGTGCAGGGTGCTCTGGGGAGCCTGGTCGTCTCGAGCGTCGTGGTGCTCCTGGTCAGCATGGCCGGTGCGGGGAACCTGCAGTCAGCCGAGATCAGGGACGGCCGGTATTTCGTTCTCGACACCACTCCCTACGAACGCGGGAGGATCGAGGTCTCGCGGAGCCAGTACGTGGCCGTCCTCGAAAGCGATCAGCGCAGCATGCTTGCCATCCCCAGCTTCCTCTTCGCCTCAGCTGCGTATCTTGCCCTGGCAGCGGGAGAGTTGTGCCGCGCGGATGCGGGGGCCCGGACATGACAGCCGGTGTGGGAACCAGCCGGACCGGTCGCGGCTGACCCAGGGGAAAGGCCGCCGTGCGGAGAGACGCTGACGTGCCAAGGCGACGCGATTCCGGCCCGAAGATCCGTTCTTTCACGCGCACGGGGTGTCGCTGTCAGGCGACCGGAACACCGACCAGGAGGTCACGGACGACATGCTCCTCTTCCCGCAGCCGACGCGAGGGGCCCCGCAGCGGGGACACATGATCGTGTGCGGTGACGACGCACTCGCCGAGCGCCTGGCCGCCGAGCTTACGGGGGTGTACCGGGAGCGCGTCACGCTCGTCGTCCCGGCCGGGCATCGGGCCGGCCGCACCGGACCGGCACGCCCCGCCACGATGTTGGGCCGGATACAGGCCGTCGTGAACCGTACGGCCGCCCCGGCCGCCGACGGGGCTTCGGACGCTCCCCGTGTGATCGAGGCGCCCGAACTCACCGAGGCCGTCCTGACCGAAGCGGGCCTGCGCGAGGCCGCCGCGCTGGCGCTGGTCCATGACGACGACGAGACGAACATTCGTACCGCGCTGGCCGCCCGCCGCCTCAACCCCCGGCTTCGCCTGGTCATCCGGCTCTACAACCGCAAGCTCGGCCAGCACCTGGAGGAACTGCTCGACCAGGCCGCCGTCCTCGCCGTCCCCGGCCTCGACCCGGAAGCCCTGGACTCCTCCACCACCGTCCTGTCGGACGCGGACACCGCCGCCCCCGCCCTCGCGGCCACCGCCGTCGCCGGCACCAGCAAGGTCATCCAGGCCGACGGCCTGCTGCTGCGCGCCGTCGAGCGCACTCCGCCCGGCCCCCACGGCGCGACGGCCGATCCGGGCCTGTGCACGCTCGCGCTGCTGTCCTCCACCACCAACGACCCGGCAGGCGCGGAAGGGTCGGACGCCAGCGGCCGGGAGGGGCCGTTGCTGCTGCCCGACGACGCGACGGTCGCCGCGAGCACGGGCCACGGCACCGTGGTCCTGGAAGCGGTCACACACTCCGCGACCGCTCCCCCGCCGAGAAGACTGACCGCGCGCGGGGCCCCGCTCGGGTCCCTGTTCTCACGCCGGCTGCGCTGGTCCCTGGCCGGGCTCATGGCCTGCGTGCTGGCCCTGGCCGTGGCGACCTGGCTGACCAGCGAGCAGAAGCATCCACTGCACGCCGGTTACCTCACCCTGCTCGACCTCTTCGCGATCAACGATCCGGCGATCGGCGAGCCCACCGCCCGCCAAGTGCTCCAACTCCTCGCCGGACTCGCCGGGTTGCTGCTCCTTCCCGTGCTACTCGCGGCCGTCCTGGAGGCGCTCGGCACCTTCCGTACCGCCGCCGCGCTGCGCCGCCCGCCGCGCGGCCTGTCCGGCCACGTCGTCCTCCTCGGCCTCGGCAAGATCGGCACCCGAGTGCTCACCCGGCTGAACGAGCTCGACATCCCCGTGGTCTGCGTGGAGGAGGACCCCGAGGCGCGCGGCATCCCGCTCGCCCGCCGCCTGCGCGTGCCCACCGTCATCGGCGATGTCACCCAGGAAGGCGTCCTGGAAGCCGCCAAGATCCACCGCGCGCACGCCCTGCTCGCCCTCACCAGCATCGACACCACGAACCTGGAAGCAGCCTTGTACGCGCGCTCCGTCAAGCCCGACCTGACGGTGGCATTGCGGCTGGACGACGACGAGTTCGCCACCGCCGTCCACCGCACCCTGCGCGCCGTCCACCCCCACGCCCTCTCCCGCAGCCGCAGCGTCTCCACCCTCGCCGCACCCGCCTTCGCCGGAGCCATGATGGGCCGCCAGATCCTAGGAGCCATCCCCGTCGAACGCCGCATGCTCGTCTTCGCCGCTCTCAACGTCGCCGGGCACCCCCACCTCGAAGGGCGCACGATCACCGAATCGTTCCGGGCCGGCGCCTGGCGCGTCATCGCCCTGGACACCACAGAACCGGACGACCGGCTCCCCGACCTCGCCGCCAACCCACCGCACGACGGCACCGACCGACCCGCCGGACTCATATGGGACCTCCACCCCGGCTACGTCCTACGCCCCCAGGACCGCGTAGTCCTCGCCGCCACCCGACAGGGCCTCGCCCAACTCCTCGGCCGACAGCCTCAGCCCCGAGCACGGACATCTGACAGGTAGGGCAGCATCGTCGAGAGGCAGAGGCCCCCGGGCTTTCCGGTGAGCCGTCCTCCGGCCTCACGCGGACCGGGGCCATCACCGGGCGGAACCGCCCCGAGCCGACGACGGCAACTACGCCGGTGCCCACAGTCACGGCAAAGGTTCCTGCGGCGTAAGGGAGTTGCATCAAGGAGGAGAATGCCCACGTGAGATCCGGCAGTGTCGCGCCCAGGCGGCACGATCCCGCAGCAACCTGACTGAGACGCCGGAGAAGAAGGGCACCGTATGAGCAGGCTGCTGGAAGCGGTGTGTGCGCTGACCGTGGGCGTCCTCGTTGCTCTCCTTATATGGGGTGCTGACCCTGGCGCCGTGCGGGTGGCGTGGCGGGAGGGCGAGCTGAGCGGTGTGACGGTCGTGTTCGTGGCGGCGTGTGCGCTGTGGCTGGTGCTGTGGCGCAGGCGTACCGGGCGCGGCTGGCTGACATGGCCGCTTGTGGTGCTGCTGTGCGGTGCGGCTGTTGCGCTGGTCGTGGCAGCCATGGCCGGTTGACCGGCGCAGGCAGGTAAGTGGGGCTTCCCGTTCTTTTGGGCGGGGAGCCCCGCTGGCGTGTTCGGGCAAGGGCTGCTGTTACTGGTCTTGGCGGGAGGGGCAAGGTATCCCGTGCGTCACGGCTGCTATGTCGCCGACCTGGTCCGATTCCGGGGCGTCACGCCTGCGCTTTCAAGGCCGCCCGGAACCGGCCCCTGACGCGCGGCCAGACGCGTTCCTCGGGCTCAGCCGCACCACGGCCCTGGCTCTCCTCACGGGGGCGGTGGTGATCGCGGGCGCGGGCTTCCTGGCCGTGCGCGCACTTCGCGGAACACGGACGAACACCTGACGAAGCGCTACGCATCGCTTGAGCCCGGCCCTGCAGATAACCGGACCGGGCCCAAGCGCGCTTGGCCTAGGAAGTCAGACCGCTCACAAATGACCAAGTCGAAACGGCACCTATGAGTGCCCCGACGATCCTGATGATGAGGGGGCTGAAGCCCGGACCGGGGGCGAATGGCCCGCGTCCCGTGAGGAATTCGTAGATTCGACAGGAAGCGTCGCCGATGTTGAGGGCGAGGCAGAATCCGAGAATTTTCAGAATTCCCTTCCACACCAGATCCAGGGAATCCATAGCCCTCTCAGGGGTGACTTGAGGTCATCGAGGCGTGCCGCAGAATGTCGCGGCACGCCTCGCCCGTCATCCGATCGCTACCCGAGCGGGAATGACGTCGCGACCCAGCCGATCCCCAACAGGATCGCGAACACCCCCACCAGCCGGAAGGTCCCGGCAGTGGCGCGTCCAGGATTCATGAAATCGGCGAAGAAGGTGTAGAGGCGGGTCGCGATCCTCCCGAAGTCCCCGATGAGACAGACGCCGAGGGCGATCAGGAGGATTCCGACGATCAGACTGAACATGCCCAGTCCTTCCCGAGCCTCACCGAGTGAACCATGTGCCGTTCCACGTCTTGTTCACGCCGGCATACCCCTCGTACTCGAGGCCCGCGCCGAAGCCCATCTCGAAGCTGCGCACCTGCTCGCCCTTCGAGTTGTACGTACCGATCGCGTGCTCGTGATTGATCGTACCGCCGACCCCGCTGAAGAAGGACGCCCCGACGTCGCGCCCGTATCCGGCGAACTGACCGATGTCATCGGCGTTGCTGCGGAGCATGGAGACGTCACCGCTGAAGCCGAACCCGGCACCGCCGACACTGACGGACCTCGTCCATCCGAAGTCCACGGCCCCGTCCGGCTTCTTCGTCATCACGATGCAGGCAGAACCCTCCACACTGACGAAGAGTCCGCCACCCAAACTGGCACAGGCCCCGCGTGAGTTGTCCATTCCCATCGCGCCGAACGCCGCGCCCATCAGCTTCTGCTTCACGCCGCCCTGCGTCGAGTTGAACGAGTCGACCGCCCGCTGGAACCAGTTCTTGTTGGCCTCGGCCTTCGGCGCGGGGCCGGGGTTGGGCGGAGGTACGACCTTGAGCCAGCCCGTGGGAGGCGGTGTCGAGGGCAGGGTGATGTTGCGGCGGCCCGGGATGCCGCCGAGGCCGGTGGGCTTCATGCCCTTCACGAGCGTGGGCCGTCCTCCGCAGCGGCAGGCCCGGACGGGGCCCTCACCGCTGCCACTGCTGGTCTTCTTCTTGCCGCTGCTGACCGGGATGCCACCGCGGCACGTGATGCCGTACTTCTGCGGCTCCCTGCACTCGGGGACGCCGAGGCCGGACGGGTCGGCGAGCGTCGACGGGTTCTGGACGGCGTAGCTGTAGCCGTTGAGGGTCTGTCCCACGCCGGTCTGCAGGAGCGGGTCGACGCTGATGAACTGGCCGATCTCAGGGTCGTGCTGGCGTGCGTCGACATGGGTGAGACCGGTGCCGGTGTCGGTGGTCTTGCCGAGGAAGCCCTTGTCGTCGGGCCAGGCGGCCCCGGTGGTGTCGCCTCTCGGGGCGCCGAAGGGGGTCGTGTAGCGGCGGGAGAACTCCTGGTTCGTGGCGTCGATGGCGAGGGTGGCGGTGCCGTGGTGGTCGGTGACGAGGTAGCTGAGTTCGTTGGCGCCGCTCTCGTTGGAGCGGACGGCGACGCTCAGGCTGCCCGAGCCGTAGTGGCGCTGGGCCCACGTGCTGCCGTCCGCCCGCAGGCGCAGCTCGGTGGCCCCCACGTACAGGACCCGCTCACCGCCCTCGGTGGCGCGGAATCAGCAGCGTGCCGTCGGCCCCGTACAGGTACTCCGTGGTCTTGTCGTTCTCGGTGAGGGTCGCCGGCCTGCCCTCGTCGGACCAGTCGAGGTCCTGGGTGGCGGTGCCGTCCGGCCGGCTGGTGGTGTTGCCGGTGCTGTCGAACTCGTAGGACCGGTCGGGGGCTGTGCAGTCGGCCTTCGTGCTGGTGCCTGTCAGGGCGTGGGGCTGGTCCGCCTTCTCGTAGCAGTAGGTCGTGGTGGTGTCGCCGGTGGAGGTGTGTTCGGTCTCCTCGATGCGCTGACCGCGTCGTTGTAGCTGTAGCTGGTCCAGTACGCGGACCGGCCGCCCAGGCTGCTCGCGCTGCGAGTGTCGGAGCACTTCTGCGAGGCGGGTGTCCACGCCTCGGTCAGGCGCCGGTGCCCGTCGTGGGCGAAGCACTGGGTCTCCGCCGGTGCGGTGCCACCCAGCGTGGTGGTGTCGGCGACGGAGGTGACGTTGCCCGCCTGGTCGTAGGTGTAGGCCAGGTTCTGCAGCTTGAACGGATGGGTCTGGTCCGTGACATGGCTGCCCAGGAGCCGCCCGGTCCCCTCCTCCCAGGTGTTGTTGACGTACGCCTTCTTGTGTTCCTCGGTGTTCGCGGTGCCGAGCACGAGCTGCCGGGCGGAAGTGGTCGGGCGGCCGTGCCCAGGTCGATCTCTGGCTCAGGCCGCGCGGTGGTTGTGCGCCGGGGAGAGAGCCGAGCCCGGTTCATCGGGGAAGAGTCGGTGCAGCAGCCGAACGAACAGACAGGTCAGCCGCAAGGCGACGAGCAACGCACCGGCGGACACGACCGGACGCAGAAGTCCGGTCACCGCTCCGTCATCCGCCAGGCGGACCAGCAGGACGGTCGCACCCACGCCGAGCAGCCACGCCAGCACCGTCAACACGGACACCGCGACCGACACCGGAACCCCGCCCATCCCCCAGGCATCCAGATCAGCGTCCTCGTCGAAGGCGTCCAGGGCCATGACGCCGACGGCGACCAGCAACCAGAAGCACACGACCACCGCGAGGGCCGCGCTGAAGAGGATCGTGGGCAAGCCGACGGCAGCGTGCACAAGCACCGGCATCGTCCTCCCCCTCTCCCGAACGCGGCGTCTGTGGACCGGGCGCACCGCTCCATGTCCAGATTTCGGTGCCGCGCACCTGCCGGTGCCCGGCATCGAAACCCGTAGCAGTGCTCCCTCATGAGCCATGATGAAGGACCGCACCACACCCGCGTATTGCCGGTTTCCGGCAGAGTTCGGGAGAGCCTGAATGCCGGTGAGCCGCTAAGAAGGCGTCAACAGCGTGGCGGATGCGACGCGTCGGGAATCCAGCAGTCGGGCGATGTCTTCAGAGCCTCAGGACGCCGGCCCCTGTGAGAGTCGCTCCGCAAGCGCTGCCGCGAACTCCTCCGCCCGGGCCAGCTGGGTACGCAGATCCGCGACCCGTTGCTGGGCTGCCTCCTCGAAACGCCGGATGCGGCCCAGTAGTTCGGCATGCTCCTCGGACGGCAGCGGGTCAGCCGAGTCGAGGCGGTCGGTGGCCTCGAGTAGGTCGCGCATCTCGTCGAGGGTGAAGCCGAGTGGCTTCATGCGGCGGATGACCATCAGACGGGCGACGTCGGCCTCGGTGTAGAGACGGAAGCCGCCCTGGGAACGGGCGGAAGGGATGACGAGGCCGGTCTCCTCGTAGTGACGGATGGTGCGCAGCGACAGCTCGGTCCGTGCGGCGACCTCGCCGATCTGCATGTGCTCGCTGCTCACGCGGGCGCCTTCCTCGCTCTCTCACAGCGACCTCGGACGACGCCACCGATCTCTACTCTAACGTTAGGGTAGAGTTCCTCCGGCCGGGTCGGCTGCTGCTGTGCCCGTCTCTCATGGTGCGGGATGCCGTCCCGTGACCGTCAGCCGTGTCGGGGCCGACGAAGCCCCCGGCGAAGACCGATGTCCGCGGAAGCAGGAGAGAGCGCGTGCGCATGTCCGTGATGCCCGCCGCCGCTGCCTGCCCGCCGTGACCCCTCACTCCGGAGCGGCCCTCGATTCCCGCATGGGTCGCCTCGCCGCCGCCCCCTGACTTCGGCCCGCCGTTCGCGGGCCTCGTGGTCGGCCGCCCCGGCCTGCCATGTCTTCCTGCGCGCCCGCCGTGACACGGGTGCGCCCGAGCACGACAGGTTCCTCTCCTCTTGTCCTCCTCCACGCCCTCCCCGTTGTTCTCGCCGGCCACGTGGCTACGCGGCCCCCGACGCCCGTCCTGGGTGTCCGACCCGAAGGTGCTGCGCACCGAGGTACTGGCGGGTCTCGTGGTCGCACTGGCGCTGATCCCCGAGGCGATCTCGTTCTCGATCATCGCCGGGGTCGACCCGGCGGTCGGCCTGTTCGCCTCCTTCACGATGGCCGTGACCCTCGCGGTCGTCGGCGGACGACCGGCCATGATCTCCGCGGCCACGGGGGCCGTCGCCCTGGTCATCGCCCCGCTCAACCGCGAACACGGCTTCGGCTACCTCGTCGCCGCTGTCATCCTCGCCGGCGTCTTCCAGATCATCCTCGGCGCACTCGGGGTGGCGAAGCTGATGCGGTTCGTGCCGCGCAGCGTGATGGTCGGTTTCGTCAACTCCCTGGCCATCCTCATCTTCATGGCGCAGGTGCCGGAGATGACAGACGTGCCCTGGGCCGTCTACCCCCTCATCGCCGCCGGTCTGGCCCTGATGGTGTTCTTCCCCAAGGTCACCACGATTGTCCCGGCGCCGTTGGTGTCCATCGTCATCCTCACCGTCATCACCGTCGCGGCGGGCATCGCCGTACCGACCGTCGGGGACAGGGGCGACCTGCCGTCCGCCCTGCCCGTGCCGGGCCTGCCGGACGTGCCGTTCACCCTGGACACGCTGACGACCGTCGCCCCGTACGCGCTCGCCATGGCCCTGGTCGGCCTGATGGAGTCGCTGATGACAGCCAAACTGGTCGACGACATCACCGACACCCACTCCTCCAAGACCCGCGAGTCCGTCGGGCAGGGCATCGCCAACATCGTCACCGGCTTCTTCGGCGGCATGGGCGGCTGCGCCATGATCGGCCAGACGATGATCAACGTACGGGTCTCCGGCGCCCGCACCCGGCTGTCCACGTTCCTCGCCGGGGCGTTCCTGATGGTGCTGTGCATCGTCTTCGGTCCGGTCGTCTCCGACATCCCCATGGCCGCGCTCGTCGCGGTGATGGTCATGGTCTCCGTGGCCACCTTCGACTGGCACTCCATCGCGCCGAAGACGTTGAAGCGGATGCCGGCCGGGGAGATCACCGTCATGGTCATGACCGTCGTATGCGTCGTCGCCACCCACAACCTCGCCATCGGCGTCGTCGTCGGCTCCATCACCGCCATGGTCATCTTCGCCAAGCGCGTCGCCCACCACGCCGACGTCACCGCCGTCACCGACCCCGACCACACCACTGTCGTCTACCGGGTCACCGGAGAACTCTTCTTCGCCTCCTCCAACGACCTCGTCGGCCAGTTCGACTACGCCAACGACCCCGACAAGGTCGTCATCGACCTCTCCGCCGCCCACATCTGGGACGCCTCTTCCGTCGCCGCCCTCGACGCCATCGAGACCAAGTACGCCCAACGCGGCAAGACCGTTGAGATCACCGGCCTGAACCAGCCCAGCGCCCGCATCCACAGGACGCTCAGCGGCGAACTCACCGGCAGCCACTGACCGCCCCGCACGTACGCGCTCGTCCTAATCGCTGGACTGGCTGCCCCGACCGCGGCCACGGTCACGGCGGCGGAGCCTCCGTGTCGGACGGCCGGTGTCTCGGTGGGGCGGACCGGTGCTCCCTTACAGACCGACCGGCCATCCAGCGCCGTCGCAGCCAGTCGCCGGCCTAGCCGACGGCGACGAAGAACGCGGACGAGGCCGCGCACTGGACGAGGGAGGCGGGCTGGTCGAGCAACCGACCCAGCAGCCACAGGGCAAGGGCGATCAGCACCCACCATCCATCGGACGACGAGCGAGCGCACGAGGTGCCACAGCCGCGGCTTGCCGGTCATGGGGCGGCGTACCCGGCTCGGCACGGAGCCAGGGCCGCGCACGCACACCCTGTCGCGCCCACGAGACCTGCCCACGCCATGGCGACAGCGTGATCACAGGCAGTGCCTCGACCAGCCAGGACATCGTCGTGAGGGATGCGACGGGGTGGAGGGCGAGAAGGACCGGATCGCGGGGTCATGTGCGGGAGAACTCCTGTGGTGAGCGGGCCGGATCAGGCCCCGGACGGTGGGGTGGCCGTCATGATCGAGCTGGGCCGCGTCCTGGCCGGAACCAACTGCCACGACTCGCCGCTGCTCGCCCCGGCCCTGGGCCTGCTGGACGACCTCGGCCCCCTGCCCGACGACATCACTGTGCACCTGGACGTCGGCTACGACTCGGGCAAGACCCGCACTACCCTCGGCGAACGCGGACTACGCGGCCGGATCGCGATCTTCGCGTCGACCTCGGCCAGCTTGGCCGCAGCGCCCTCCCGCAACCCCGCCACGGGACGGCCGTGTGGCGGCCGGCCTCCAGCAGCTCGGCGACCTCCTCCAGCGTGAACCCGAGCCGCTGCGTGGCCTTGATGACCCGCAGCACGGTCACCACTTCCTCGCTGTACAGGTGGTGGCCTCCGTTGCTGCGCTCCGGCTCGGCGAGCAGCCCGCGCCGCTCGTAGTAGCGCAGCGTCTGTACATTCACCCCGGCCGCCTCGGCGACCTCCCCACTGCGCATGCCCGCGCTCACGGCAACTCCCCGTCAGTGCCCGTCAGTGCGGCGATGGCATCCAGAACCGCCTCGTGCGCCTGGTCAACCGCGATGTCGAGGTGGACCCGGTCCTCACCCGGGGTGACCTCGAAGGTGAAGAACGAGCAGCAGCAGCCCTCGCGCTCCACCAGGTCACGAACCTCGTCCTCGACACCCGCTCCGGCAACCAGGTCAAGGCGCAGTCGGAGTGGCTCGGGCCGAGACCGCGAGATCAACCGCTCGGAAAACAGCGCATCCCACTCCGCAACCCGCAGCGGCCGCTCCTCGGTAGGCAGCGTGCAGGACTGCGGCACCCACGACAGTTCCGTCATCACACTCACTCCCGTCGTCCTGTCCACACAGCCACGGACACCTCCGACGGTAAACCTGTACCTAGGTACCGGTTCCAAGCCCAGGCACAGGGGCGTCCTGGCGGCCCTGGACCAGCGGATCTCGATCAGCTACCAGATGCCCACGATGACGAAGGAGGAGACCGCCAGTTACATCACGCACCACCTGACGATCGCCGGACGGCAGGACACGCTGTTCTCCGACGACGCCGTCGAGCTGATCCACCTCACCAGTCGCGGACTGCCCCGCTCGGTCAACAACATCGCCTGGCAGGCCCTCATCGCGTCCTTCACCGAGGAGAAGGGCATCGTCGACGAGTCCTCCACCCGCCTCGCCATCACCGAGACGCACGCGACAGAGTGACCATCAGCCCCCTATCGGTCAGGCAGCAGCGGCCCGCAGGTCCCCGGCCGTCAGCAGCGACAGCAGCGTGATGCCCTCGGCCGCGAGGGCATCGGCGCCGCCCTGCTCACGGTCGATCACGCACAGGGCCTCCTGCACCTGAGCCCCCAGGCCACGCAAGTCCGCGGTCGACAGCACGATCTGTCCTCCGCTGGTGACCACATCCTCAACAACCAGCACCCGGCGTCCCTCGATGTCGGCACCTTCGGCGAGACGGCAGGTGCCATACGGCTTGGCCTGCTTGCGCACGAACGCACAGGGCAGACCCGTGTGTCGGCCGAGCGCAGTCACCACCGGAATGCCGCCCATCTCCAGACCGGCCAGGACCTCGGTGTCAGAAGACACCAGCGGGGCCATCCGCTGGGCGATCTCGTCCAGCAGGATCGGATCGCCCTCGAACCGGTACTTGTCGAAGTACTCCGTGGCAGTACGTCCGGACCGGAGCGTGAACTGCCCAGTCAGATGGGAAACAGCATGGATACGGCGAGCAAGATCAGAATGTGTCACAGGCGTCCAGTCTTCCAGCCGACCGTCACAGCCACGACACCGGCTCGCCACCCGGCCTCAAACCACGGACCGTCGCATCCCACCGCGACACCCTGAGCGAAGCCGACACCGTGAACACCAAGGACCCCTGCGGCCTGCGGCCGCAGGGGTCCTTTCACATCACCACATCCCCAACGGCAGTGTCGCCATCGTGCTCATCCAGCGCGTCGCGCAACATCGTGAGCGCCTGCGGTCAGGGTGCCGCGTCCGTTGTGTCGAGCAGTACGCACTGATCGAAGTTCATGCAGCCGCACTCCAGGCAGTCCGCTACTGCCTGCCGCAGGGCCTGGGTTTGTGCGATGTGCCGGTCGAGCTCGGGCAACTTGCGCGTGGCCATGTCCCGCCACTGGCGGGTAGCGGATGGCGTGGTGGCGTCGGCCAATAGCTGCGCGATCTCGGCGAGGGTGAACCCGGCTCGCTGTGCCATCTTGATCAGTGCGACCCGGCGGACGGTGGTCGCGGGCCACACTCGGCGTCCGCCTTCGCGACGAGCACCGGGCAGCAGACCACGCTCCTCCCAGTAGCGCAGTGCTGAAGCACGCACGCGGGCTTTGTCCGCGATCTCACTGATGGGCAGATACCGCATGCCCACGCCCTTCCCGATCCGGCCTTGACTTCAAGCGTGCTTGAAGGACGACTGTGGCCTGCATGTTCTCAGCAGCACCGGGACGCCTGATGCCCGGCCCCTACCGCTCCCTGTTCGCCGACCCCACCTTTCGGCGGCTGATGCCGGTCTTCGCGTTGTCCGACCTGGGCGACGGCATGACCGTCGTTGCTGTCGCGTGGCTCGCGCTCGCTCTGGGGCCCGAAGGCGGCCAAGGCACGCTGGCAGGCGTCGCTGTTGCCGCCTACGTCCTGCCCGGCGCCCTGGGCGCATTGATTCTGGGCCCATGGATGCGGCGGCTTCCCGCGCAGCGGCTCCTGGTCACCGACTCCGCGCTACGGGCCGTGCTGCTGGGGGCGGTCCCGGTCGCGTGGGTGGCGGGAGAGCTCACACCCGCCGTGTACGTCGGGCTCCTGGGTGCCTCCTCGCTGCTTCACGCCTGGGGCAAGGCCGGCAAGCATGCCCTGTTCGCTCCGCTGCTCTCCGACGACCAGCGTCTGGCGGCCAACAGCGTGCTCAGCACCAGTCTGTGGAGCGCGACGATCGCGGGCCCAGCTCTCGCGGGCCTGCTCGTGGGAGTGGTGTCCCCTGTATGGATCATCGGCTTGGACGCTGCCACGTTCGCCGTGCTCGCCTTTCAGGCCGCCCGCATCACCCTGCCCCGTTCACCGGAATCAGGGCCGGTGGCCAGCGGTACACGGCAGGGGCTGAGTATCCTGCGGCGCCAGCCGGAACTGCTTGGTCTGCTCGTCGTGACCTGGGTGTTCAACCTCGCCTTCGGCCCCGTCGAAGTCGCCCTTCCCTTGTTCGTCTCTGCCAACCTCGATGCCGGCGCGGGGCTGCTCGGTGCCTACTGGGCCGCCTTCGGCATCGGAGCCGTCATGGGCGCTCTTGCGCTGGGAGCGGCCAGGCGGCTTCCCCTGTGGCCGGCCATGCTCGGCATCATCGCGGGTCACGGCGTCGGCATGCTCCCCTTCGTTGTCACGCACACCGCTCTCCCTTCCCTGATCGGCTTCGCCTTCGCCGGACTCGTCTACGGCCCCTACTCCGCACTTTCCTTCACCCTGATCCAGGACCGCGCACCTGCCGACTTGCTCACCACGGTTCTGGCTGCACGCAGCGCCGTACTCCTGACAGCCTCCCCCCTTGGAGCGGCGCTCGGAGGCTTCTTCCTCGACCGCACCAGTGCCCCCGCCATCCTCGTCGGCTGCGGTGCGCTGATGATCCTCGTAGTCCCCACCAGCATCGTTGTTCTGATGCTCTACGGAAATCATCGACGACGGCATCAGCCCTCACACGTCCCGGACGAGCGGGCAAGGCGCGCCGCCTGAGACCGGTCGGCACAGCCTTTGTCCAGCGT
Organism: Streptomyces sp. MB09-02B; assembly: GCF_033794485.1. NCBI lineage: Bacteria > Bacillati > Actinomycetota > Actinomycetes > Kitasatosporales > Streptomycetaceae > Streptomyces > Streptomyces sp. MB09-02B. The sequence goes on along the minus strand of NZ_JARGEE010000050.1, from coordinate 3,518 downwards.
GACCTGGAGCGCTCCGTGCCCGCGCCGGTCCCGGCTGCGTGCTGATCTTGTTCCTGACGATCTGTGGGAGCGGGTGGCTCCGCTGCTGCCGCCCGCTTTCGAGCGGCGACGCCGCCATCCGGGGCGGTTGCGTGTTCCCGACCGAACAGCACTCGCCAGCGTCCTGGACGTGCTGAGCACGGGCATCGCGTGGCGTGAGGTCCCCGCAGAGACGGTGGGCTGCTCCGGCGTGACAGCCTGGCGCCGGCTGCGAGGGTGGACCGAGGCCGGCGTCTGGCCCCGCCTGCACGCCGCCCTGCTCGGCGAGTTGCGCCGCGCCGACCTATGGGACCTGGACGAGGCGTTCCTCCTCCTCGCGCAACAGATGACCGGCCAGTCGCCAGGAAGCCAGCGCAAGCTCAGCTCGCTCGTGAACGCCTTCACCCCGTCCGGCGCGGACGGGGGTGAAGGATGTTTAAGGAGCGACGGTGAGCGGGGCTTCCATCCGCTCCCATACTCCGAGGACGGCCTTGTGCGCGTCCGGCTGGAGGTGGGCGTAGCGCTGGGTGGTCTGGACGCTTTCGTGGCCGAGGAGGTGCTGGGCCTCGTAGAGCGAGACTCCCCTCTACAAGCCGAACCGCTGCCTCATCGACTACAGACCGCCCCCTCACCCACCTCCCCACAGGGCACATCCAGGGCACACATACCTGGAAAACGCTGCGAAGTGACGAGAACAGGTGAGGGGCGTTTCTGCAGGTCAGCACGGATCAGGGCGGGTTCCCGCAGGTCAGAGCCGCGTCACAGCACTCCACTCTCAATCGCACGCGCACAACCTAACGCGCGGTGCCGTTTTCCACCGAGCCCTCTTGACAAGCTCCGATCCACGACGGCAGTCTTCCATTAAGCAGAAACCAACTTCCATCATACGGAAACATATCCCGTTGATGTCGATGATCCGGATCATCCGGAGAGTGCACGGAAGGGAGCGTCCGAGGCCCCATGGGATTCACGGAGCAGCGCTACACCGTCAACCTGTCGATCCTCTTCACGGAACTCCCGCTCCTGGAGCGCCCCGCGGCCGCCGCCGCGGCCGGCTTCACCGCGGTCGAGCTGTGGTGGCCCTGGGTCGACTCCCCCACTCCCCCTCGGTCCGAACTGGACGCCCTGCGGGGCGCGTTGCAGGACGCGGGCGTGCGGCTGACCGGGCTGAACTTCTACTCGGGAGTGCTGCCCGGGCCGGACCGGGGCGCACTGTCGATCCCGGGGGAGGAGTCGGAGCGCTTCCGCGCCAACGTCGACGTGGTCGCCGAGTTCGCCGAGTCGGTCGGCTGCGGGGCGCTCAACGCCCTGTACGGCAACCGCGTCGCCGGTGTGGATCCGGCCGAACAGGACGCCCTGGCCCTGCACAACCTGGTCCTGGCCGCGCGGGCCGCCGACCGGATCGGCGCGGTCCTGCTGATCGAGGCCCTGAACAAGGTGGAGTCACCGCTCTGCCCCCTGGTGTCGGCCCCGGCCGCCGTCGGCGTCGTCGACAGGGTCAACGACGCCTCGGGCCTCGGCAACGCGCGCTTCCTGATGGACCTGTACCACCTGTCCATGAACGGCGAGGACCTGCCCCGGGTGATCGCCGAGCACGCCGGGAAGACCGGGCACGTGCAGATCGCCGACAACCCCGGCCGCGGCGCCCCCGGCACCGGGACCGTCCCGCTCGAGGACCTCCTCGACCAGGTGGGCAAGGCCGGTTACGAGGGTCTGGTCGGCCTGGAGTACAAGCCGGGCGACCGGCCGAGCGCCGAGGCCTTCGCATGGCTTCCCCGTGAGGCCCGCGCGGCTCGCTGAGGCCCGCGCGGCTCGCTGAAGCCCGCCGGGGCCCACCCCACCGCCGTAGCAGAGCAGTCAGAGAGGCACCCTCACCATGAGCAATCTCCCCAAGGTCGCGTGGATAGGCCTCGGCATCATGGGCTCCCCCATGTCCGAGAACCTGATCAAGGCGGGTTACGACGTCACCGGCCACACCCTGGAGCAGGACAAGCTGGACCGGCTGACCGCCGCCGGCGGAACCGCGGCGGGCTCCGTCGCCGAGGCCGTGCGCGACGCCGACGTCGTCATCACGATGGTGCCCGCGTCCCCGCAGGTCGAGGCCGTCGCGTACGGCCCCGACGGCGTCCTCGCCAACGCCCGTCCCGGCGCCCTGCTGATCGACATGTCGTCCATCACCCCGCAGACCTCCGTCGACCTGGCGAAGGCCGCGAAGGAGAAGGGCATCCGGGTGCTCGACGCCCCGGTCTCCGGTGGTGAGGCGGGCGCAGTCGAGGCCGTGCTGTCCATCATGGTCGGCGGCGACCAGTCCGACTTCGACGAGGCCGCGCCGCTCTTCGAGGCGCTCGGCAGGACGATCGTGCTGTGCGGTCCGCACGGCGCGGGGCAGACCGTGAAGGCCGCGAACCAGCTGATCGTCGCCGTGAACATCCAGGCGTGCGCCGAGGCCGTGGTCTTCCTGGAGAAGTCGGGCGTCGACCTGGAGGCGGCCCTCGACGTCCTGGGCGGCGGGCTCGCGGGGTCGACCGTGCTGACCCGCAAGAAGGACAACTTCCTGAACCGGGACTTCAAGCCGGGCTTCCGGATCGACCTGCACCACAAGGACATGGGCATCGTCACCGACGCCGCCCGGACCGTGGGCGCGGCCCTGCCGGTCGGCGCCGTGGTGGCCCAACTGGTCGCCTCGCTGCGCGCTCAGGGCGACGGCGGCCTCGACCACTCGGCCCTGCTGCGGGCCGTGGAACGCCTCTCCGGCGTCCAGGTCTGAGGCGGCGCCCCTCCGAACTTCCGGTCCGCGGCGGCGCCGACATCTGTCCTGTCGCGCCCAGGCGCCGCCGCGGGCCGGAACCGCCGTCCGGGGTACGCCGACTTGCTCAGAAACTCCGGCGGGCCCGCCTCGACGGCCGTACGACTCCCGACGGGGGGTGAAGCTCCGGCCGTCGCCCACGGGTGTGCCGTGCGCCCCGCCCCGGCGATCGACTTCCTCCATCCCCTTCCATCCCCGATCGGCGTCCGGTCCCTGGTGGACACCCATCAGCCACCGGACGCACCGCCCGCGACCGTTTCCGACCGACCCGGATGAGGGGTGAGCGTCGGTCACTCGCGGGCAGGGCACGGACCGCGGCGGCGATGCGCGCCAGTGCGGTGGTGAAGGCCCCGGCCCGCGTCTCGACGTGAGGGACACGGGACCGGTGCCGCCGCGGCCGCCGCGGTCCGGCCCGTCGGCCTCACTCTGCCCGAGCACCGCCCCGCGTGCGTCGGGCCTTTCGCGATCAGGGGCTGACAACCCGATCACCGGCCTCCCTCACGGCCCGCTGCCTACGCAAGGCAGCGTAGAGCGTCTACGGAACCCTCAAATCAACCTCTGAAACCGCGCCCAGGGGCTTCAACTGCCCCTGGGGCAGGGCACATTCTCGACACACGAGGCCCGCCGGCACGGGGGCGGCGGGCCTCGACGGGGGAACAGCCCCACGGGGGAAAGAGGGGCACGGGGGAAACAA
>NZ_JARGEE010000509.1:0-5722 GCF_033794485.1 Streptomyces sp. MB09-02B | reverse complement strand
GATGGGGGGTGCGGGTGGGGGTGGTCACGTTCTGTGTCCTTTCCGGGCGGCTGGTTCGGTTGCGGGAGCCGGGTCATCGGGCCGGTCGAGCGGGCCCCGGGGACGGGCAGGGCGCCGCCCGGCCGTCGCGGAGGGCGGCCGTGCGGCGCCGGATCGGTCGCGGCACCGGGTGGGGTCACCGGGCGGTCGGGGTCACGCCGAGGCGCGCGCCCGGACGTCCTGGAGCAGGCGTGCCTGATGGACCATCACCGGATCGGGGGCCGCCTGCGAGCGCACGGCCCGGGCGAACGCGGCCACGGTGCGTACCACCTGGTCGTCGGCGGGCAGCAGCACTTCCCTGGTGTCGCCGCGCCGCTCGACACGGAGCCCGGGGCGGTGGTCGGCGGGCGGGGTGAAGGCCCGCTCGACGGTGATGCTCCCCTCGCTCCCCCACAGCTCGTACACCGAGCGGTATCCGTGGTCGAGGCCGAAGGAGAGCTGGGCGCCGATCCCTTCCGGGGTGCGCAGCAGCACCGCGCCGGAGGTGTCCACCGCGTCGGCGGGGCCGTGCGAGAGGGTGGCGCCGGCGACGCCGAGCCGCTCGCCCAGGAAGTGCAGGGCGGCCCGCAGCGGGTACACCCCGGTGTCCCACAGGGCGCCGCCGCCGAGTTCGGGGCGGTAGCGGATGTCGTCGGCGGGCAGCCGGGGTACCGCGAACGCCGCCCGGAAGGAGCGGAGTTCGCCGATCGCGCCGTCGGCCAGGAGTTGTGCGGCTGCCGCGTGCTGGGGGTGATGGACGAACATGACGTTCTCCATCAGGAACAGGCCCGACTGTGTCGCCAGGTCGAACAGGCGCTGGGTGGCGGCGAGGTCGGTGGTGAGCGGTTTCTCCGCGAGGACGTGCTTGCCGGCGCGCAGCGCCGCCTCGGCCCACCGGGCGTGCAGGGCGGCGGGCAGCGGTATGTACACCGCGTCGATGTCGTTGCGGGTCAGCACGGCGGCGTAGCCGTGCACCGGTCGGGCGTCGAACCGTCCGGCGAGTTCGCGTGCCCGGTCCGCGTCGCGGCCCGCGACGGCCGCGATGTGCACGCCGGGGGTGGCCGCCATCGCCGGCAGCATGCGGCGGCGTGCGATGTCCGCGCAGCCGAGGACACCGATCCGCAGGGCGGCCATCAGGCGGCGGCCCCGCTCGCGCGGAGGCAGGCGAGCAGGGTGCGGGCCTGGACGTTGACGTAGTGGCCGTGTCTGACCAGGGAGGTCAGCTGGCCGGGAGTGACCCAGCGGTACCCGGCGGGCGCGTCGAGGGGGGCGGTCGTCTCGTCCGCCTCGACCAGCAGGTAGCGGCTCTCCGCGTTGAGGAACCTGCCGCCCTCCTCCGAGTGCAGCGCCTCGTAGTGGATCCGGTCGGGCCCGGCCGCCAGTACCTCGTCGAGGTAGGCGGGGCGTTCGTCGCCGTACAGGTGGGCGTAGTTGTGGGGGGTGTACTGGACGGTGGGGCCGAGTTCGACGGTGTCGAGGAAGCCGCCTTCGACGCGGGCGTGCACCAGGATGTGCAGCGCCCCGTCGATCCTTCGGGTCAGGAAGGCGGCGACGCCGGGGCCGTAGGGCTCGAACAGGGGCTGGGTCCATCCGGAGACCTCGCGGCTGCCCGCCTGGACGGAGACGGCGACGACACGGAAGTACCGGCCGTGCTCGTGGTCGATGCTCTCCTCGCTCCGCTGCCAGCCGGGGAGCGCGTCCAGCGGTACGCGGCGGGTGCTCACGTCGTGCCGGGAGCGTTCGGCGGTGATCCACGACAGCAGTTCCGTGTCGGAGTGCAGTGCGCCCGTGGCGGTGTCCGGGAAGGGGGCGCACGCCAGCACCGTACGGGAGTCCATGTTGACGACGTTGTCGCGGTGCAGGAGCTGCCCGATCTGGCCGAGGGTCAGCCAGCAGAAGTCCTCGTCGAGCGGGACGTCGCCGACGGCCTCGACGATCATGTTGCGGTTGCTCTTGTGCAGGAACCAGGAGCCGTGCTCGGACTGGAGTACGTCTGCCAGGACACGGCCCTTGCCGGGCCGGACGAAGTAGTCGATGTACTTCACGTCCGCGCCCTGGTGGACCTTGGTGTAGTTGCTGCGGGTGGCCTGCACGGTCGGTGAGAGCTGGAGCAGGTTGCGGTTGCCCGGCTCCATCTTGGCCTGCATGAGGAAGTGCAGGACTCCGTCGAACTCCTTGACGAGGATGCCGAGGATGCCGATCTCGGGCTGTTTGATGATCGGCTGGTGCCACTGGCGCGGCGTTGCCTGCTCGTGGGTGACGTGCAGTCCCTCCACGGAGAAGAACCGGCCGCTGCGGTGCACCAGGTTGCCGGTGTCCTCCTCGAACGACCAGCCCTGGAGTGCGTCGAAGGGAATCCGGTCGACGTGGAACCGGTGCGCGCTGCGGCGTTTTCGGAGCCAGTGCGAGAAGGCCTCGGTGCTCAGCTGCGCGCCGGTCGTGCTCGCCGCCGACCGGGCCATCCGGTGGGCGGTCGCGGCGTCCTCGCGGGGTTGCAGGGCAGTCGGGCCGACTGCGGTCGTGACGAACGGAGCCGGCATGGCGTACTCCAGTGGGTGGCGGTGGCAGGGGCGGGAGGTCAGGCAGGGTGCGGGGCGTCGGGGGCGCGGTAGGGCAGGAGCAGTCCGGCCTCCTGGGCCTGCCGCAGCGACATGGCGTCGGAGTCCTTCTGGGACATCAGGGGCGGCCGGGTCCAGCCCCAGGGCAGGGCCAGGTCGGGGTCGAGCGGGTTGATGTCGATCTGGGTGCCGGGCACGTACACGCTGGACAGGACGTAGCAGATGCACGAGTCGTCGGCGAGGGCGAGAAAGCCGTGGCCGACGCCCTCGGGAACGAAGACCGACCGGCCGGACCCGGGTTCCAGGACATTGCTTTCGAACGCCCCGAAGGTGGGTGAGCCCGGCCGCAGGTCCACCACGAAGTCACGCAGTGCCCCCCGGACGCAGGTGACGAATTTCGCCTGGCCGGGGGGGCTGGTGACGCTGTGGATGCCGCGCAGGGTGTTGTTCTGCGACACCGAGTAGTTGATCTGGCGGGGTACGAAGCTCCGCCCCATGGCTCTTTCGAATTCGTCCGCGCGCATTCCTTCGAAGAAGGAGCCGCGTTCGTCCTTGCGGAGTTCTGGGGTGACGACGAACACCCCGGGTATGTCCAACTCTGCTATGTGCACCCGTTCCACATCCCTGTCGGCGTGTTTTCCTCGAAGTTCCGTCTGCGGCGCTTCGCCGGCCGGTCCGCCGGTGTTCGGCCGGTCGGTGAGGTGTGCGGGCGGGGGCCGCCCGGCGGTCTCCTCCCCTTTTGGCACGTCGCGCGGTGTCCCGGGCAGCGGCCCGCCCTCGCCGGTCACGGCGGTCAGCTGTCCATCGCCCCCGAGCGGTGCTCGACGGACTTGCGCAGCGCGGCCGCGATGCTGTGCACCTGGGTGTCGTCGAGTCCCTGGTGCAGGGGCAGCAGCAGCGTGCGCTCCGCGCAGGCCTCGGTGCCGGGCAGGGCCAGGTGTTCCGCCCGGTAGGCCGGAACCTTGTGCAGCGGCGGGTAGCGCAGGGTGGTGTAGATGTCCTGCTCCAGCAGATCGGCGGCGACCTGGTCGCGGATGGCCGGATCCAGCTGCACCCAGTAGAAGTAGTAGGAGGAGGCGTGCCCCTGCGGCAGCGCCGGGGGCAGCGTGACGCCCGCGACGTCGGCGAGCAGACGGTCGTAGTGCTCAGCGATCTGGCGGCGTCGCGCCACGAACTGCGGGAGCCTGCGGAGCTGGACGATGCCGATGGCCGCGGTGATGTCGTTGCCTATCACCCGGCGGCCGAAGTTCTGCACGTTCAGCTCCCACCAGCGGGCAGAGACCTTGGCGGCGGCGAATCCGTTGGACTGCTGCAGACCGTGGTAGGCCAGCCGGCGGGCCTTGCGGGCCAGTTCGCGGTCCTTGACGTAGAGCATTCCGCCGTCGCCGGTGACCAGGACCTTCATCGAGTCGAAGCTCCACATGGCGACGTCGCCGAAGGTGCCGCAGGCGGTGCCGTCCGCGCTGGAGGCCACCGCGCAGGCGGCGTCCTCGATGAGCGGGATGCCGCGTTCCTCGCACAGCGCGGCGATCGCGGCGATGTCCCCGGGATAGCCGCCGTAGTGGAGGACCAGGACCGCCTTGGTACGGGGGGTCAGGGCGCGCTCGACATCGGCGGCGGTGGGGTTGAGGGTGCGTACGTCGACATCGCAGAAGACCGGCCGGGCGCCGGTCGCGGCGACCGCGTTGCCGGCGGCGACGAAGCTGGCCGAGGGCAGTACCACGTCGTCGCCGGGGCCGAGTTCCAGCAGCTCGGTCGCGAGGAAGAGCCCGGCCGTGGCCGAGTTGATGAAGAGCACCTGCTCCGCATCCACGCCGAGGTGGCCGGCGAACTGTGCCTCGAACTCTCTGGTGCGCGGCCCGTGGCCCAGCCAGTTGTCGGCGAACACCTCGGATATCGCCTGGAGTTCCTCATCACCCAGGCTGGGCTGAAAGACGTTGATCACTGTTTCCTCCGGAGAAAACGGGCCGCGGCGAGGGAAGGCACACCGCGCGGCGCGGGGCGGTGCCTCGCGCCGGGGCACCGCGCGGGGCGCGTCGGGCACGGGTGGCGGGAGCGGTGGCGCGAGGCGGATCAGTTGCGGTGTTGTGCGGTCAGCCGCTCCAGGAGCGGGACGATCTCCTGGGGAGGGGGTGTCGCCAGGGCGTCCGCGTGCAGTGCGGCCGCGCCGTCCTGGAACGAGGGCTCCTGCAGGATGCGGATGAGCTGCTGCTGGAGTCCGGCCGCCGAGAACCGCTCACGGTCCATGGCCAGGCCGGCACCTCGCTCGGTGACGTGCCGCGCGGTGCAGGTCGACTCGCCGTCCTTCTTCCAGGTGATGAGCTGCGGCACCCGGTGGGCCACCGCGGCCGCGTAGGTGCCGTACCCGCCGTGGTGGATGATCGCCGAGCAGCTCGGCAGCAGTTGGTTGAGGGGCAGGTAGTCGACGGTGCGGACGTTGCCGGGGACGCTGTCCAGGCGGGCCAGTTGCTCGGTGTTCAAGGTGGCGACGACTTCGATGTCGAGTTCGGCCACCGTGTGGAGCATCTCGGAGACCGAGAACCGGCCGTCCTTGGCACGCTCGCGTTCGGTGACGCCCAGCGAGAGGCAGACCCGGGGCGCCTTCGGCGGCTCGTGCAGCCAGTCGGGGACGGCTGACGAACCGTTGAACGGGACCCAGCGCACCGCCACGGACCGGGTGTCCAGCGGCAGCCGCAGTGCTGTGGGCAAGGGGTCGACGCTCCACTGCCCGAGCAGCAGCTCCTCGTCGAACTCCATGCCGTGACGCTGCAGCATCGGTGCGAGCAGTCTCAGTTGGGGGTCCTCGACGGGGTCCGCACCCGGCGGGCGCGGTCGCTCGAGGAACTTCTGCCGGGCCCAGGCGAAGTAGTCCGGACCCCACATCATGCGGGCGTGCGCCGCGCCGCTGAGGCGCGCGGCGATGGGCGCGGGGAGGAACGCGGGATCCCAGAGCACCAGGTCGGGCTGCCAGGCGCGGGTGAATTCGACGAGGTCGTCCAGCATGTCGCGGTGGCCGGGGACCGGTGGCTCGGCGGGGAAGTACTTGGCGAGTGCGGGCAGCACCTGCCGGCTGAAGATGTCCCAGGGAGGGGAGTCGGGGGGCAGGGCCAGCGCCCGGGCGACCCGGTCCAGCTGCGGACGGATGT
>NZ_JARGEE010000508.1:0-5757 GCF_033794485.1 Streptomyces sp. MB09-02B | reverse complement strand
GGACGGGGCTGCGGGGCGCGGGAGTTGAGGCGTACGGTGGAGGCGCGGAAGAGGGTCTGAGGGGGCCTCGGAACGGATCGGAGTGCCGCCTGGAGGGGCGTCCCGTTCATCCCGTAATGTGGCGCTTCGTCGTCAGGTCGACGTAGGTCGACAGCCAGACGCGGCTCTTGGGGAAGGGACTCTTGGACTTGATGGAGCGCACCGTCGTCCGTTGTGCCGATGGGCACGTTTTCAGCACCGCTTCGTTCCCGATGCAGCAGGCCGAGCGCCTCGGCCCGGGTCGGCTCATGCGCTGCCCACGCTGTGCGCGCTTGCGCAGCGTCGTGCCGGTGGCGTTGCAGAAGCGGTAGCCAGAGGGGTAGCCACAGCGGCAGTGACAGCGGCAGCCGGCCACTACCGTTGGCAGTCGTCGAGGCGCGCGGAGTCCGTCCTGATGGTGGGCGGCCCGCGCGTCTTGCGTATCCTCGGGGCGTGCTTCTCTCAGACAAGGACATCCGGGCCGAGATCGACGCCGGTCGGGTGCGGATCGATCCGTACGACGAAACCATGGTGCAGCCGTCGAGCATCGACGTGCGTCTCGACCGCTTCTTCCGGGTGTTCGAGAACCACCGCTACCCGCACATCGACCCGTCCGTCGAGCAGTCGGACCTCACGCGGCTCGTCGAGCCCGAGGGGGACGAGCCTTTCATCCTCCACCCCGGCGAGTTCGTGCTCGCCAGCACCTACGAGGTGATTTCACTCCCCGACGATCTGGCCTCACGGCTGGAGGGGAAGAGTTCCCTGGGCCGGCTCGGGCTCGTCACCCACTCCACCGCCGGGTTCATCGACCCCGGCTTCTCCGGGCACGTCACCCTCGAACTGTCGAACCTCGCCACCCTCCCCATCAAGCTCTGGCCGGGCATGAAGATCGGGCAGCTCTGCATGTTCCGGCTCAGCTCGCCCGCCGAGTTCCCGTACGGCAGCGAGCGCTACGGCTCCCGCTACCAGGGGCAGCGCGGGCCGACCGCCTCCCGGTCCTTCCTCAACTTCCACCGGACGCAGGTGTGAGCATGCCGAGCACGCCCCCGGCCCGGGAGAACCTCACCTACGAGGCGTTCGGCACCGCCGTACGCGAACTCGCGCAGACCATCGCCGACGACGGGTACGAGCCCGACATCGTGCTCAGCATCGCCCGCGGCGGGGTCTTCGTCGCCGGCGGGCTCGCGTACGCCCTCGACTGCAAGAACATCCACCTCGTGAACGTCGAGTTCTACACCGGTGTCGGCACGACCCTCGACATGCCCGTCATGCTCGCCCCCGTCCCCAACGCGATCGACTTCTCCGACAAGAAGGTCCTGATCACGGACGACGTCGCCGACACGGGCAAGACACTCAAGCTCGTTCACGACTTCTGCCTCGACACCGTCGCCGAGGTCCGGTCCGCCGTGATCTATGAGAAGTCGCACTCCCTCGTGAAGTGCGAGTACGTGTGGAAGCGGACCGACGACTCGGTCTGGATCAACTTCCCATGGTCGGTCGAGCCGCCCATCGTCAGGAAGCACACCACCGTTCTGGACGCGTAAGCCCAGCTCACAGCCCTGGCTCCCACCTTCGGGTGGGAGCTTCTGTGCGTGTGGAGCGACGGCAGGCGCAGCCTGCTCATCCGAGAGGGCTTCGGTGCGGGCAAGCCGCGTGATTCCATCCACAGAGGAGTGGAGTGGAGCGGAGTGGAGGTAGACGTAGCCCCCGCGTTCCCCATTCCTCCTTCGAGGAGCGATGCCTCGTCGAAGCGTTGTCGAGCGATGCCTCGTCCAGGCGTTGCCGGCCCTCGATACCGCGTGGGGAGTTGGCGTGGTCATCGAACGCTGCCTTCTTCGACGGGGTCCTGGGGCAGGGGCTCCGGACCGGCACCGTCGGTGCCGGTGGAGGCCCTCGGCAGGTGGCGCAGGGCGAAGACGCCGAGGGCGGCGTGCAGAACGCCTGCGATGACGGCCGCGGCGTGCAGACCGGTGAGGAACGCTGACTTCGCATCGCCGATCACCGCGGCCGTGAGGCCAGGGGCCTGCAATGTCTCGTTGAGGGTACCGGCGAGGTCAGGCCCCTGCAGCCGGAAGATCAGGGCAGCCAACGAGCCGAGGAGTGCGATGCCGAGGGCGTTGCCGATCTCGTTGCTGGTCTCGGCGATCGCTGCCGCGGACCCAGCGCGCTCTGCGGGAACCGCGGCGACGGCGGTGTCGGCGACGACGCTGAAGGAGATGCCGTACCCGATGCCGGCGATGACGGTGGATGCCGTGTACCAGCCGACGCCGCTGGAGATGCTGGTGGCCAGCAGCAGGAACAGCCCTGCGGCGATGAAGAAGTGGCAGGTGATGAGCGCTGCCCGGGCTCCGACACGCGCGACCAGTGCCGGTGTGACAACGCAGGTGGCGGTGAGGACGGCGGCGCCCGGGAGCGCGACGAGAGCCGCGTCCAGGACGGTCAGTCCGAGGACGGACTGGAGGTAGATTCCGCCGAGGTAGGCCACTGCCGACCATGCGGCCAGCGGCAGAAGCCCGGTGATGGCCGCGATCGCGAAGACCCGGTCACGGAAGAGGCGGAAGTCGATCAGCGGGTGATCCAAGTGGAGTTGCCGCCGGACGAACCACCACAGGGTGACGACTCCGACGGTCCCTGCGGCCATCGGGGGTGCGGTCAGCCCCTCCGCCGCCGCGTGCTTGATCGCGTAGACGGTCAGCAGGATGCCCGCAGCGGAGAGCAGGACGCTCAGAGCGTCGATGCGGCCGGTCCGGGTGGCACGTACCTCGCGGAGCAGGACCGGGGCCAGCATCAGGAACAGCACGACGACGGGGAGATTGATCAGGAAGACCGATCCCCACCAGAAGCTGCTGAGCAGTTGTCCGCCGACGACCGGGCCGACGGCGAAGCCGGCGGCAAAGGTGGCCGCGAAGATGCCGATCGCTTTCGCCCGCAGGCGTGGCTCGGTGAACAGTTCGCTGAGTACCGCCAGCGCCGACGGCAGCAGCGTGGCACCAGCCACGCCCATCAGCGCCCGGAAGACGATCAGCAGATCCGGCCCGGGGGCGAACGCCGCTCCCGCCGAGGCCGCGCCGAACACCGCCGCGCCGGTCATGAGCAGCCTGAGCCGGCCGTACCGGTCGCCGATGTTCCCGAACGCGATCAGCAGGGACCCGACGGCGAATCCGTAGACGTCCAGGATCCACAGCGCCTGATCGGCGGTCGGCGACAGCGCCTCAGTGACGTTGGGCATCGCCAGGAACAGGACCGAACCGTCCATCGCGACCAGCAGTACCGGGCCGAGTATCACCAGCAGACCGAGCCACGGCCGCGGGCCGGGTGAGTGAGAAACACGCGGTGCATACATGCTGGGGATGGTGCGGCGTCGTCCACTCGGCAACCATCCCCGCGTTATGGGTACACCTTGCAGGGACACCCGGAATCGGACCGTTCCACCTACGCTCGAGGGCGTGGAGTTGGAGAGCCTCGGGGCCTATCTCAAGAGTCGTCGCGACCGGGTCACGCCCGCCGACGTCGGACTGCGCATCTACGGAACCTCCCGTCGCGTGCCGGGTCTGCGTCGCGAGGAGCTCGCCCAGCTCGCGGGCGTGAGCGCCGGCTACTACACGCGGCTGGAACAGGGCCAGGCCGGTACGGCCTCACAACAGGTCCTCGACGCGCTCGCGGGCGTGCTCAAGCTCGATCGGGCCGAGACGGCCCATCTGCACAACCTCGCCCGTCAGCCCACCACTTCACGCCTCGTCCGCCCCCGCCCGGAAAGGCCGCACCCACGAGTACTGGCGCTCCTGGCATCCCTGGGAGAGACCACACCGGCCGTCGTGCTCGGCCGCCGCGGCGACGTACTGGCCTGGAACCGCACCGGGCATGCCCTCGTCGCAGAACACGTCGAATTCGACGCTCCCCACGATCTCGCGCGACGGCCGTCCATCCCCCGGATGTTCTTCCTCGACTCCCTCACCCGCGACCTGCACCGAAACTGGGATGAACTGGCCCGAACTCATGTCGCCTACCTGCGGCTCACCGCAGGCAGGTATCCCAACGACGCACGGTTGGCCGAACTGATCGGCGAACTCGCCATGCGCGACGCCGACTTCGCCAAGCTGTGGGCCAAAGGCGACGTCGCGGACTGCACCGTGGGCTCCATGCGCCTGCGACACCCGACCGTCGGAGCGGTCGACGTCGACTACCAGGTGTGGCTCCAGCCCGAGAGTCCCGACCACCGCCTCGAGGTCTATACCCCCAACAACACCGCCGCGGCCGACGCACTACGACTGTTGTCCGATCAAGTCGCCCATCAGCAGAAACCTGAGGTCGCTCTGTCCGAGGCCCACCGACATCTGGACCGGTGACTGCTGCCTGTCACCCCCTGGATGCGGTGGGCCTACGCTCAGCGACCGGTGCCGGCGGTGCCGGCAAGAGCGGCGTCCGGGCCTGGTTCTGCCGGTCCGGTGAGGGGCTGGACTCCGTGGCGTTCAGTCTGATCTGCGGGGTGACACGACGGCCCCCCGCCGGGTGGGTGAGGGACCGGCACGGGGGACTGCCGGGCTCATGAGCGTGAGGCGATCTGGCTCATGAGCGTGAGGCGATCTGGCTCATGAGCGTGAGGCGGTCGGGTTCATGAGCGTGAGGCGGTGCCGCATCGCTCCTCGCCCGACTTCCGCATGCGCTCGTCCAGGGACATGCTGCGGTCGTACGGGTCGAGCGCCGGGCCGTCTCCCGAGGGCGAGGTCGCGCGCTCGGCGCTGAACTCGGGGGTGAGGTAGCCGGTGAAGGTGTCGCAGCCGCCGTTGGTGGTGTCCACCTTGTAGGAGACCAGGGAGAACGTGCCCGGCTCGGTGACGATCTTCGCCGGGTCGTCCCAGCTCATCACGACCTCGCGGCGCACGATGGTGCGGGCGACCTCGTCGCTTCCCGCCTCGGCGCGGACGACCGGGTAGACGTACGTGACATCGGTCGTCACCTCGACCGCCCCACGCTTGCCCTCCCGGTACGTGATCCGCCCTCGTGTCTTGACCACATCCCCGACCAGCCTGACCTCGGTGCTCTCGAACCGGCTGAACAGCAACAGGGGATCGTTCTCCCGGCTGGGCGAACGGAACGCGGTCGCCAGGAAGTCCCGGACGTCCTCCTGGTGCGGATTGATCAGCGCGATCGCCTTCTTCGGGCGGTCGCCGCGCAGCACACCGCGATCCAGGCTGGACTCGGCGAGGAAGTCCCGGCTCTCCTCGAGCGCCTGCGCGACCTGCTTCTTGCTCATCCAGCCGGTCGCCCTTGCCTCGGGCAGGGCGAGCGCGGCCGTCCCGTCACCCCACCGCGCCGCGGGCGATCCCCTGAACGGCTGCTCCAGGGTCGGCTGTCGGGCCGCCGCTTCCGTCGGCGGCGGTGCGTCCGGACGTTCCGACTCCACGGCGAGCGGCGTGCTCTCGCCGCCTTCGCCCGCGAACCAGCCGACCACCCGCCCCGGTGCCACCGCCACGACCAGCAGGGCCAACGCGACCAGCAGACCGATCACGTACCAGCCCTTGCCCTTGTCCTTTCGCCGCTGCGGCGGTTGGTGGCTCCGCCACGGCTCCGGCGGGCCGGTCTCCTCCCGCAGCCGTCCCGCCACCATGCGGGCCCGCGCCGACGGTTCCTCGGGCGCGTCCTTGCTCCCCGCCTCGGCCTCGCGGAGGAAGCGCTCCCACTCCTCGTCCGATATGGACTCCCCGCCCTTGCCCACGCCGACCCCCGCCCTTCTCGCAC
>NZ_JARGEE010000507.1:0-5766 GCF_033794485.1 Streptomyces sp. MB09-02B | reverse complement strand
CCCCTCAGCCACCCGCCCCCGAGTTGGCCAGGGCCTCCGACAGTTCCGCGGCCACCTGCTGCAGCACCGGCACGATCCGCTCGGTCGCCGTCTCGGTGACGCGTCCGGCCGGGCCGGAGATCGAAATGGCCGCGGCGGTGGGGGAGTTGGGGACGGAGACGGCGAGGCAGCGGACGCCGATCTCCTGTTCGTTGTCGTCCACGGCGTACCCGAGCCGGCGTACCTCCTCCAGGGCGGTCAGGAAGCCCTCGGGTGTGGTGATCGTCTTGTCCGTGGCGGCGGGCATGCCCGTACGCCCCAGCAGCGCGCGCACCTCGTCGGCCGGAAAGCCGGCGAGGAGCGCCTTGCCGACCCCCGTGGAGTGGGGGAGTACGCGGCGGCCCACCTCGGTGAACATCCGCATCGAGTGCTTGGACGGCACCTGGGCGACGTAGACGATCTCGTCGCCGTCCAGCAGGGCCATGTTCGCCGTCTCGCCGGTCTCCTCGACGAGGCGCGCGAGGTACGGGCGCGCCCAGGTGCCGAGCAGCCGGGACGCGGACTCGCCGAGGCGGATCAGGCGCGGGCCGAGGGCGTAGCGCCGGTTGGACTGCTGGCGTACGTAGCCGCAGACGACCAGTGTCCGCATCAGCCGGTGGATGGTCGGCAGCGGCAGGCCGCTGCTCGCGGACAGCTCGCTCAGGCCCACCTCGCCGCCGGCGTCCGCCATCCGCTCCAGCAGATCGAAGGCGCGCTCGAGGGACTGGACACCACCGGAGGACGACTTGGCGGAGTCGGTCGTGTGGGCGCTGGCGCTGGTCGTCGGCACGGGCGCGGTCCTTTCGAGATGGCGGGCGAGGTCGCAGCCTACCCGGCAGTTCGTTGACTACTCGCTCGTACGTCACTAAGTTCTGCTCAGTGGAATCGTAATTCCGTCTTGCGAAAACAGCCAGTGTGGGCACGCTGGAGGCAGAGTGGAGGGGGCGCCCTTGACGGGCGCGAGGAGGGGGTGAAAACTCCTTCAACAGAACGTTGAATTCCGTTACGTGGAAGTACATACCGTCGCGCGGAAGTGAAGAGCGGTACGGCGAGAGGGGTCCCGGTGTCCGAGGCTGAACTGGTGTTGCGCTCGACGCGCGTCATCACTCCCGACGGATCGCGTCCCGCCGCGGTCGCCGTCGCCGACGGCAGGATCACGGCCGTCCTCCCGTACGACGCCGAGACACCGTCCGGTGCGCGCCTGGAGGACCTCGGCGACCACGTCCTGCTGCCCGGTCTCGTCGACACCCACGTCCATGTGAACGACCCCGGACGCACCCACTGGGAAGGCTTCTGGACCGCCACCCGCGCGGCGGCGGCCGGAGGCATCACCACCCTCGTCGACATGCCCCTCAACTCCCTCCCGCCGACCACCACGGTCGACCACCTCCGCACCAAGCGCGAGGTCGCCGCCGACAAGGCCCACATCGACGTCGGCTTCTGGGGCGGCGCCCTGCCCGACAACGTCAAGGACCTGCGGCCGCTGCACGACAGCGGGGTCTTCGGCTTCAAGGCGTTCCTGTCGCCGTCGGGCGTGGAGGAGTTCCCGCACCTCGACCAGGACGGGCTCGCCCGCTCCCTGGCCGAGATCGCGGGCTTCGGCGGACTGCTGATCGTGCACGCCGAGGACCCCCACCACCTCGACGCGGCACCCCAGCAGGGCGGCCCCCGGTACGCCGACTTCCTCGCCTCCCGCCCGCGTGACGCCGAGGACACCGCCATCGCGGCCCTCGTCGCCCAGGCCCGGCGGCTCGACGCACGCGTCCACGTGCTCCACCTGTCCTCCAGCGACGCCCTCCCGCTGATCGCCGAGGCCAAGCGGGAGGGCGTACGGATCACCGTGGAGACCTGCCCGCACTACCTCACCCTCACCGCCGAGGAAGTCCCGGACGGAGCGAGCGAGTTCAAGTGCTGCCCGCCCATCCGGGAGGCCGCCAACCAGGACCTCCTGTGGCAGGCCCTCGCGGACGGCACCATCGACTGTGTGGTCACCGACCACTCCCCGTCGACCGCCGACCTCAAGACCGACGACTTCGCCACCGCCTGGGGCGGCATCTCCGGCCTGCAGCTGAGCCTCGCGGCGGTCTGGACGGAGGCCCGCAGGCGCGGTCACGGCCTGGAGGACGTGGTCCGCTGGATGTCCACCCGCACGGCGGCTCTCGTCGGACTGGACCGCAAGGGCGCCATCGAGCCCGGCCGCGACGCCGACTTCGCCGTCCTCGCCCCCGACGAGACCTTCACCGTCGACCCGGGCGCGCTCCAGCACCGCAACCGTGTCACCGCCTACGCCGGCAAGACCCTGTACGGCGTGGTCAAGTCCACCTGGCTGCGCGGTGAACGCGTCGTCGTGGACGGCGAGTTCACCGAACCGAAGGGACAACTCCTCACCCGCACACCCTGACCGACCCCTGCACCCCCGGCGGCGACCACCGAAAGGCAGACCTGATCATCGTGACGGCGCAGCACCACACCCCGCTCGCGGGCTTCACCGGCGACGCGAACCCCTACGTCGGCGGCGACCCGTACGCGGACTACCGCACCGCCGACTTCCCCTTCACCCAGTACGCCGACCTCGCCGACCGCAGGCTCGGCGCCGGTGTGATCGCCGCCAACGACGAGTTCTTCGCCCACCGGGAGAACCTGCTGGTGCCCGAGCGCGCCGAGTTCGACCCCGAGCACTTCGGGCACAAGGGCAAGGTCATGGACGGCTGGGAGACGCGCCGCCGCCGGGGCGCCTCCGCCGAGCACCCCTGGCCGACGGCCGAGGACCACGACTGGGCGTTGATCCGCCTCGGCGCGCCCGGGGTGATCCGGGGCATCGTCGTCGACACGGCCCACTTCCGCGGCAACTACCCACAGGCGGTGTCCGTCGAAGGCGCCTGCGTGGCCGGTTCCCCGTCCCCGGAGGAACTGCTCGCCGACGACGTGAAGTGGACGACGCTGGTCCCGCGCACGCCGGTCGGCGGTCACGCCGCCAACGGCTTCGCCGTCTCCGTCGAGCAGCGCTTCACCCACCTCCGCCTGAACCAGCACCCCGACGGCGGTATCGCCCGCCTCCGGGTGCACGGCGAGGTCGTGCCGGACCCGGCCTGGCTGGCCGCCCTCGGCACCTTCGACGTGGTCGCCCTGGAGAACGGCGGCCGGGCCGAGGACGCCTCCAACCTCTTCTACTCGCCCGCCACCAACACCATCCAGCCCGGGCGCGCCCGGGTGATGCACGAGTGCTGGGAGACCCGGCGCCGCCGCGACCAGGGCAACGACTGGATCCGCTACCGCCTCGCCGCCCAGTCCGAGATCCGCGCCCTGGAGATCGACACGGCGTACCTCAAGGGCAACGCCGCCGGCTGGGCCACGGTCTCGGTGAAGGACGGCGACGACGGCGAGTGGACGGAGGTCCTCCCGCGCACCCGTCTCCAGCCCGACACCAACCACCGCTTCGTCCTCGCGGCCCCGGTCCTCGCGACCCACGCCCGCGTCGACATCTACCCCGACGGCGGCATCTCCCGCCTCCGCCTCTTCGGCTCGCTGACGGAGCAGGGCAGCACCCACCTGTCGACCCGCCACCAGGAACTGGGCGGCTAGTCCGGGTACTTGAGGGCGCGGGGCACCACGCCGAGCCCCGGCGCCCCGCCGGCCACGGATCCACCCGCGACACCCCCGGCCCGGGTTCGGCCGGGGGAGCCCCGACGCCGCCGGGCCCCGTCCGGGCCGCCCGCGCCCCCCGCGACCCGGGCGCGGCGAAGCTCAACTCCCTGCCCGAGTACGTCGTTTCGCACACCGTCACGGACCCGGGGCGGCGCGGCACGACCATGCTCTCCGGTGACCTCGTCAAGGAGGTCACCGCCTTCAAGGAGTACGGAACTTTCAACGCGCCTTCCGGCTCTCCGCCGCCGCGAACAGGGCGATCGCCAGGACGATCAGCGCGATGCTCACATAGATCTCGTAGCCGTCCAGGACGCCCCACCGCTGAGTCACCCCCCACTTCAGCCTGCCCGTGAGTTCGTACACCAGACCGCCCGTGCCCTGCAGCAGGGCGACGAACCCGAGAAACTCCAACAGCTGTTTCATGCGAAGGATCCTCGCCCCGCGGTCCCCCCACGCTCATCGGCCGCGGGGCGAGAGCCGTACGACGGGAGTACCGATCCTCGGCACGACGGGCAGCCGAAAGCCGACGGCGCCACGACTTTGGTCGCGATCACCGTACGGGGGGAGGTGGCGGGACCCGGCTCGCCATAGATTTGTCGACCGTGAGTGGTGACAAGCCGGTACCGCGGCCCCCGACCTTCCCGGGGCGGAGCTGGCTGTTGCCGTCGGCCCTCCTCGACTCCGACCACGACCCCGGAAACGGCCGACCCGCACGGCCGCCCAGGCGCACCGCACGCGACTGGGCCGTCGACTTCACCTGTTTCCTGCTGGCCGTGTTCATCGGCCTGCTGGGCGCGGACACCGTCAGGCACGAGCCCGACCTGCCGCAGGCCTTCGCCGTGTTCGACCAGGTGCTCGGTGCGCTCGCCTGCGCCGCCGTCTGGTTGCGCAGACGCCGGCCGGTCGGCCTCGCCGTGGCGATGGTCCCGGTCTGCTTCGTGTCGAACACCGCGGGCGGCGCCGGCCTGGTCGCCCTCTTCACCCTCACCGTGCACCGCCCCTTCCGGTACGTGGCCTGGATCGGCGGCGTGTCCCTCCTGCTGAACCCGCTGTTCTTCTGGCTGCGCCCCGACCCCGACGTCCCCTACCCCTGGGCGGTCCTCCTCGCCGTACTCCTCACCGCCGCGATCGTCGGCTGGGGCATGTTCGTGCGCTCCAAGCGGCAGCTCATGCTGAGCTTCCGGGACCGCGCCCGACGCGCCGAGACCGAGGCGGCACTCCGGGCCGAACAGGCGCAACGGCTCGCCCGGGAGGCCATCGCACGAGAGATGCACGACGTCCTGGCGCACCGTCTGACGCTGCTGAGCGTGCACGCGGGCGCGCTGGAGTTCCGGCCCGACGCGCCACGGGCCGAGATCGTCCGCGCGGCGGGCGTCATCCGGGAGAGCGCCCACGAGGCGCTGCAGGACCTGCGGGAGATCATCGGAGTGCTCCGCGCGGGCGAGCCCGAGGACGCGGGGCGCCCGCAGCCGACCCTGGCCGCGCTGGACACCCTCGTCTCCGAGTGCCGTGAGGCCGGGATGAAGGTCGTCCTCGACCAGCACGTCACGGACCGCGCCGCCGTCCCCGCCTCCGTCGGCCGCACCGCCTACCGCATCGCCCAGGAGTGCCTGACCAACGCCCGCAAGCACGCACCCGGCGCCGAGGTCACCGTCACCGTCACGGGCGCCCCGGGCGACGGACTCACCCTCCTGGTACGCAACCCCGCGCCCCCGGGAGAGGTCCCGCCGGTGCCCGGCTCCGGCCAGGGCCTCATCGGCCTCACCGAGCGCGCCGTGCTGGCCGGGGGCAGCCTGGAGCACGGCCCCGAGGAGGGCGGCGGCTTCACGGTGCGGGCCTGGCTGCCCTGGGACTGAACCCGGGCACCGCGTTCGACCGGAAGACCCTTGTCGGCTACCCCGGGCACCGCCTTCGGACGGAACATCCTTATCGGGGTGCGCCACGCCATCTCGTCCCCCATGATGGCCAGTTGAGGAACGCCCGGTGCGTCTGTGGAGGGGACAGCGGAGTGAGTTTCGGGGGACGGAATCCGTATCAGCCACCCTGGCCGCCACCGGACGGCGGACCCTACCCGCCACCTCCCCCTCACGTCCCGCCGTATCC
>NZ_JARGEE010000506.1:0-5798 GCF_033794485.1 Streptomyces sp. MB09-02B | reverse complement strand
CCCGGGGGGTTGCGGGTTAGGGTCTGGGGGGGCGGGGTGCGTGGGCGGGTGCGGGTTCGTCGTGGTTTCTCGCGCAGTTCCTCGCGCCCCTGTCGGGGCGCCGGCACCCCTTGGCTCTATCTTGCCCCCGCCCTTGTCGTTCTTGGTGGGCTGCTTGTTTATCCCGTCTATCAGCTCGGGCTGATATCGCTGTTCGAGTACACCCAGGCGCAGGTCAGCGGAGGCGAACCGACCACTTTCCAGGGGGTCGGGAACTACGCGGAGCTGTTCGGGGACGCCGAGTTCTGGCGGGTGCTGCTCGCCACCGTCGTGTTCGCGGCGGCGTGCGTGGTGTCCACGCTCGCCGTCGGGTGCGCGCTCGCCGTGCTGCTGACACGAGTACGGGCCCTGCCGCGGCTCGCGCTGATGCTGGCGGCGCTCGGCGCGTGGGCGACCCCGGCGATCACCGGCTCCACGGTCTGGCTGCTGCTGTTCGACCCGGACTTCGGGCCGGTCAACCGCGTTCTGGGACTCGGCGACCACTCCTGGACGTACGGGCGGTACAGCGCCTTCCTCCTCGTCATGCTCGAAGTGGTCTGGTGCTCCTTCCCGTTCGTGATGGTGACCGTCTACGCGGGCATCCGCTCCGTACCGTCGGAAATCCTGGAGGCCGCCGCTCTGGACGGGGCCTCGCAGTGGCGGGTCTGGCGGTCGGTCCTCGCGCCGATGCTCCGACCGATCCTCGTCGTCGTCACCATTCAGTCGATCATCTGGGACTTCAAGGTCTTCACCCAGATCTATGTGATGACGGGCGGCGGCGGAATCGCGGGCCAGAACCTCGTACTGAACGTGTACGCCTATCAGAAGGCTTTCGCGTCGTCCCAGTACAGCCTCGGTTCGGCGATCGGCGTGGTGATGCTGGTGATTCTGCTGGCCATCACCCTGGTGTATTTGCGACTGCTGCGAAGGCAAGGGGAGGAGCTGTGAATTCACCTGGTTTCCCGCGGCGGCCCTGGCGGCTCGCCGCGGAGGCGTCCGCCCTGGTCATCGCGGTCGTGGTGGCCTTCCCGCTGTACTGGATGGTGGTGAGCGCCTTCAAGCCGGCGGGCGAGATCGAGTCGTCCGAGCCCCGGCCGTGGACCCTCGCGCCGACCCTGGATTCCTTCCGCCGTGTCTTCGGGCAGCAGGAATTCGGCCGCTACTTCGCCAACAGCCTGATCGTCGCCTGCACCGTGGTCGTGGCCTCCGCGCTCATCGCGTTTCTCGCCGCGACGGCGGTCACCCGATTCCGCTTCCGATTCCGGACCACCTTGCTGATCATGTTCCTGGTGGCCCAGATGGTTCCGGTGGAGGCGCTGACCATCCCGCTCTTCTTCCAGATGCGGGACTTCGGTCAACTCAACACCCTGGGTGCGCTGATCCTGCCCCACATCGCCTTCTCGCTGCCGTTCGCGATCTGGATGTTGCGGGGCTTCGTGAAGGCGGTACCCGAGGCGCTGGAGGAGGCCGCGTACCTCGACGGGGCGAGCCGTTCGCGATTTCTCTGGCGGATCCTTTTCCCGCTGGTCTTCCCGGGGTTGGTGGCGACCAGTGTCTTCTCCTTCATCTCGGCCTGGAACGACTTCCTGTTCGCCAAGTCGTTCATCATCAGTGACACCTCGCAGTCGACCCTGCCGATGGCCCTCCTGGTCTTCTACAAGCCGGAGGACCCGGACTGGGGCGGCGTGATGGCGGCGTCCACGGTGATGACCGTCCCGGTGCTCGTCTTCTTCGTACTCGTACAGCGACGGCTGGTCTCCGGACTGGGCGGCGCGGTCAAGGACTGATGTGCAGAAACCCGATCTGATTCCGGTGCCCCGCGCCGTCGACGCCGCCGCCGGCGAGGTACGGCTGACGGCGCGCTCCCGGCTCCACGCCGGCGAGGGGACCGAGGACGTCGGCCACTGGCTGGGCACCGTGCTGCGGGACGCCACCGGCCTGCCGCTGCGCGAGGGACGCGAGCTCGACGACACGGAGGGGGACGGCATCGGGCTCCGGATCGACCCCGGGCTCGGCCCCGAGGAGTACCGCCTCGTCAGCGACCCCTCCGGCGTCCTCGTCGAGGGCGGCGACGCGGCCGGTGTCTTCTGGGGCGCTCAGACACTGCGTCAGCTCCTCGGCCCCGAGGCGTACCGCAGGGCACCGCTCGGCCGCGACCGCGTCTGGAGCGTGCCGTACGTCACCGTCGAGGACGCCCCCCGCTTCCGCTGGCGCGGCCTCATGCTCGACGTCGCCCGGCACTTCATGCCCAAGGACGGGGTCCTGCGGCAGCTGGACCTGATGGCCGCGCACAAGCTCAACGTCCTGCACCTGCACCTGACGGACGACCAGGGCTGGCGGATCGAGATCAAGAGGTACCCCCGGCTGACCGAGGTCGGCTCATGGCGGGCGCGCACGAAATTCGGCCATCGCGCCTCGCCCCTGTGGGAGGAGAAGCCGCACGGCGGCCACTACACCCAGGACGACCTCCGCGAGATCGTCGCCTACGCGGCGCGGCGCCACATCACCGTGGTCCCCGAGATCGACGTCCCGGGGCACAGCCAGGCCGCCATCGCCGCGTACCCGGAACTCGGCAACACCGACGTCGTCGACACCGCCTCGCTCGGCGTCTGGGACACCTGGGGCGTCAACAAGAACGTCCTCGCGCCCACCGACCGCACCCTGCGCTTCTACGAGGGGGTGTTCGAGGAGGTGCTGGAGCTGTTTCCGGCCGATGCCGCGCCGTTCTCGGCGTTCGTGCACATCGGCGGCGACGAGTGCCCCAAGGACCAGTGGCGCGCGTCGCCCGCCGCGCAGGCCCGGATCCGGGAGCTGGGGCTCGCCGACGAGGACGCGCTGCAGTCCTGGTTCGTCCGGCACTTCGACAACTGGCTGACGCGGCGCGGGCGTCGCCTGATCGGATGGGACGAGATCCTGGAGGGCGGGAGCCGAGCAGAAGGGCGCGCCCCTGTCGAGAGCGACGAGGAGGAGGGAGCGAAGCGACCGCTCGACGAGGAGTGTCGACAGGGGATCAGAGCGCCCGGAGGTGAGGCGACAAGATGCAGCCTCGCGCCTGGGGCGGCGGTGTCGTCATGGCGGGGGTACGCGGGCGGGGTCGCGGCGGCCCGCATGGGCCACGACGTGGTCATGTGCCCCGAGCAGCAGGTGTATCTGGACCACCGTCAGGACGGCGGCTCCGACGAGCCGGTGCCCATCGGCTGGGTACGCACCCTGGAGGACGTCTTCCGGTTCGAGCCGGTCCCCTGGGAGTTGACGGACGCCGAGGCCCGGCACCTGCTGGGCACCCAGGCCAATGTGTGGACCGAGGTCATGGAGGACCAGGCGCGCGTGGACTACCAGACGTACCCGCGCCTGGCGGCCTTCGCCGAGGTGGCCTGGAGTCGGCTGCCGGCCCCCGCCGAGCGTGACTTCGGCGACTTCGAACGGCGGATGACGGTCCACTACGCGCGACTTGACGCCCTGGGGGTCGGTTATCGGCCGCCTTCGGGCCCGCGTCCGTGGCAGCGGCGACCCGGCGTGCTCGGACGTCCGATCGAGGGGGCGCCCCCGAACGTGTGAGGCGGGAGCGAAGACGTAGGACCGAAAGCGCGTGCCCTGCGACGGTGGCCGCTCGGGGAACGAGTGGCACAAGAGGTGCGTGAGCCACTGGAAGGTGTCATTGCGCGCCTATGGGTGATGACGCACCAAAACGGACCATCTCTCGGGTGAGGTGGGCGAATGCCTCCTAGCGGACCCCCGCGTTCGGGCCTCGCGAGAATGTGCCAGAGTTGCCACGTCCGCCCTGTCAGCACGTACCGTACGGCAACACAGGCGGGGACCAGGTGGGGCAGCGGGAAGGGGCAGCCGGTTTGACCACGCACGCACCGCAGGCGGCGCAGGCCGTGACCCTGCCCGGCTCGCTGGACGAGGCCGTGGCGGCCCTCGCCGCCATGCCCTGGGCGGTTCCGGTGGCGGGCGGCACGGACCTCATGGCCGCGGTCAACTCCGGGCAGCTCAGGCCCGCCGCGCTGGTCGGCCTCGGCCGGATCAGCGAGATCCGCGGCTGGCAGTACCAGGACGGCCATGCACTCCTGGGGGCGGGACTGACGCACGCCCGGATGGGGCGCCCGGACTTCGCGGCGCTCATTCCGGCGCTCGCCGCGGCCGCGCGCGCCGCCGGACCACCGCAGATCCGCAACGCCGGCACCCTCGGCGGCAACATCGCGACGGCCGCCCCCACCGGGGACGCGCTGCCCGTGCTCGCCGCTCTGGAGGCCACACTGATCATCGCGGGCCCGGGCGGGGCCCGGCGCGAGATGCCCGTCTCGCACCTGCTGGCGGGCATGGAGATGTTGCGGCCCGGTGAACTCATCGGCTTCGTGCGCGTGCCGCTGCTGCACGCCCCCCAGGTCTTCCTGAAGGCCACCGGGCGCACCGGCCCCGGCCGCGCGGTCGCCTCCGTCGCCCTCGTCCTCGACCCCGCCCGGCGCGGGGTGCGGTGCGCCGTCGGAGCCATAGCGCCGATGCCGCTGCGCCCGCTGGACGCCGAGGCGTGGGTGGGTCAGCTGATCGACTGGGACGGCGAGCGCACCCTGGTGCCCGAGGCGCTCCAGGCCTTCGGCGAGTACGTCGCCGCCGCCTGCATCCCGGACCCGGCCCCCGAGGTGGACGGTTCCGTGGCACCGCTTCCGCCCGCCGTACTGCACCTGCGGCGCACCGTCGCCGCGCTGGCCCGACGAGCACTGGGGAGGGCACTGTCGTGACCGACGACCAGCACGGAGAGGGCACCCCGCAGCAGGGGGGCCAGGGCGGCTGGGAGCGGCTGCCGCAGGGCGACTACGACGACGGCGCGACCACGTTCGTCCAGCTCCCCGAGGGGGGCATCGACGCACTGCTCGCCGCGGACAGCCCGCTGGCGGCGCCCGGCCACGGCTATGTCCCGCCGCAGATAGCGACGAACTCCATCAACCCGGCCCACACGGGACAGGTCGGTGACACGGCCCACACCGCCGGTACGGACCCGTCCGTCCCGGGCACCTGGGCGATGCCGGCCGGGGGTGCCGAGTGGCACGACCCGAACGCCGGGCAGCCCTCGCCGCCGACGCAGCACGGGTTCACGTACAACCCCGGCTCGACGGGTCAGTGGACCTTCGAGGAGCCGGCCGCGCCGGAAGGCACCGCTCCCGGTCACGATGTGACCGGCGAGTGGTCGATTCCGGTCGCCGGTGGTGATCTTCCGGATGAATCCGGTGAGTTCAGCACCTCGGCCCTGGTCGAGCAGTGGGGCGGCACCCCGCCCGCCACGCTCCCCGGCGGTGCTTCCGCGCCCTGGGCGACCGAGGAGATCGGCACGGCGTGGACCGCGCCGCCGCCTCCCGCGCGAACCGACGAGCACCCGTCAGGGGAACGCCCGTCAGGCGAACACCCCGCCGAGGAACGCTCGGCCGAGGGTCCCTCGGCGTGGGAGGGCGTGCCGGGTACGGCCCGGGACGCCTCCGGTGAGCCCGCCGTGACCTCTGGGGGCTCTGGGGACGCGTACGCGGGTCAGGGCGCCGAGACGGCCGAGGAGGCCCCGGAAGGCGCCCAGGAGCCCGCTGGGTCGGTCGGCGGCGCCGACGCGGAGACCTCGGGCTCCGAGCGGACCGAGAACCCGGAGACTGGCGCCGACGCGCCCGGGGCCGTCGAGCCCTCCGAGTCCGCCGACCATGCCGAACACGCCGACCACGCCGAGTCCGGCGAATCCGCCGAGTCCTCCGGTGCCGAGGGCGACCCGGCCGCCGCCGAGGAGCCCGCCCCGACCC